>NZ_JBSVWN010000032.1:0-67341 GCF_054071325.1 Pseudomonas sp. SDO5215_S409
CATCCATCAAATCGGCGTTCTTGTTTCTGTCTTTCCCGGGATTCCGTGAAGAACCAAAAAAAAGGGGGCACCTGCCCCCCCGAGGATTAAGCGGTAGAACGAAGGCCGGGATCAGCCCTCGATTTCAATCAGGATTTCGCCCGGGTTGACCCGGTCGCCCTTGGCCACATGAACGGCGGTCACCTTGCCAGCAATGGCTGCCTGCACTTCGGTTTCCATCTTCATGGCTTCGGTAATCAGCACGGCCTGGCCGGCCTTGACCACATCGCCTTCCTTGACCAGCACGTCGACGATGTTGCCCGGCATCGCCGTGCTCACATGGCCAGGCTCGGTGGCATGTTTGCGCTTGCTGGTGCCGCTGCTGACAAATTCGTTGAGCGGTTCGAACACCACTTCTTCGGGCATGCCATCGATGGACAGGTAGAAGTGGCGCTTGCCTTCGGCCTTCACGCCCACCCCGGTGATGTCGACGCGGTAGCTTTCGCCGTGCACGTCGATCACGAACTCGGTGGGCACGCCTTCGCCACCGGCACGGGCCACGCCGCCCGCTTCGGGGATCGGCAACAGCACTTCAGGGGCCAGGGTCCCGGCGTCGCGTTCTTCCAGGAACTTGCGGCCGATGTCCGGGAACATCGCGTAGGTCAGCACGTCTTCCTCAGACTTGGCCAACGCACCGATTTCGCCGCGCAGCTTGGTCATTTCCGGCTTGAGCAAATCGGCCGGGCGTACGTCGATGACCTCTTCGCTGCCGATGGCCTGGCGCCGCAGTTTTTCGTTCACGGTGCCCGGCGCCTTGCCGTAGCCGCCTTGCAGGTAGAGCTTCACCTCGTTGGTGATGGTCTTGTAGCGCTCGCCAGCCAGCACGTTGAAAAACGCCTGGGTGCCGACGATTTGCGAGGTGGGCGTGACCAGCGGCGGGAAGCCCAGGTCTTCACGCACACGCGGGATTTCGGCCAGCACTTCGCTCATGCGGTTCAACGCGCCCTGCTCTTTGAGCTGGTTGGCGAGGTTGGAGATCATCCCGCCCGGCACCTGGTTGACTTGCACACGGGTGTCGACGGCGGTGAATTCGCTTTCGAACTGGTGATATTTCTTACGCACGGCGTAGAAGTACAGGCCGATTTCCTGCAGCAGTTCCAGGTCCAGGCCGGTGTCGAACTCGCTGCCTTTAAGGGCCGCGACCATCGACTCGGTGCCCGGGTGGCTGGTGCCCCAGGCAAAGCTCGAGATGGCGGTGTCGATGTGATCGGCACCGTTTTCCACGGCCTTGAGCTGGCACATCGCGGCCAGGCCTGCGGTGTCGTGGGAATGGATGAAAATCGGCAGGCTCTGCTCGGCCTTCAGCGCCTTGACCAGCTCGCCGGTGGCGAACGGGGTGAGCAAACCGGCCATGTCCTTGATCGCGACCGAGTCGCAGCCCATGGCTTCCAACTGCTTGGCCTGGGCCACAAACGCTTCGACGGTGTGCACCGGGCTGGTGGTGTAGGCGATGGTGCCCTGGGCATGTTTGCCCGCGGCCTTGACCGCTTCGATGGCCACGCGCAGGTTACGCACGTCGTTCATCGCGTCAAAGATGCGGAACACGTCGATCCCGTTCACGGCGGCCTTGGCGACGAACGCCTTGACCACGTCGTCGCTGTAGTGGCGGTAGCCCAACAGGTTCTGGCCACGCAGCAGCATTTGCAGGCGGGTGTTGGGCAGCGCGGCGCGCATCTGGCGCAGGCGCTCCCACGGGTCTTCCTTCAAAAAGCGCACGCAGGCGTCAAACGTGGCGCCGCCCCAGACTTCCAGCGACCAGTAGCCGACTTTGTCGAGCTTGTCGCAGATCGGCAGCATGTCGTCGGTGCGCATGCGGGTCGCCAGCAACGATTGGTGAGCGTCGCGCAGGATGGTGTCGGTAACGAAGATCTTCTTGCTCATAGTCGGAACTCCTCATGGCGGCAAGCTTCGCGCTACACGCCGCAAGCAAAAGCCAATTCGCTTTTGCTTGCCGCTTGCCGCTGACAGCTTGCCGCTGCTTATTTATAAACCCGCGTGGGCAGCGATGGCGGCGGCGATAGCCAGGGCCAGTTCTTCAGGTTTGCGCTTGATCGAGTAGTTGGTCAGCTCGGGGTGGCTTTCCACAAAGCTTGTATTGAATTGGCCACTGCGAAATTCCGGGTTGCGCAAGATTTCCTGGTAGTAGGCGGCGGTGGTCTTCACGCCTTGCAGGCGCATGTCGTCCAGGGCGCGCAGGCCGCGGTCCATGGCCTCTTCCCAGGTCAACGCCCACACCACCAGTTTCAGGCACATGGAGTCGTAGAACGGCGGAATGGTGTAGCCGGTGTAGATCGCCGTGTCGGTGCGCACGCCGGGGCCGCCGGGCGCGTAGTAGCGGGTGATCTTGCCGAAGCTGGGCAGGAAGTTGTTTTTCGGGTCTTCGGCGTTGATGCGAAACTGCAACGCGAAGCCCCGGTGCTGGATGTCTTCCTGCTTGACCGACAGCGGCAGGCCCGACGCGATGCGGATCTGCTCGCGCACAATGTCGATGCCGGTGATTTCCTCGGTGATGGTGTGTTCCACCTGCACGCGGGTGTTCATTTCCATGAAGTACACCTCGCCCTCGGCGAGCAGGAACTCCACGGTGCCGGCGTTCTCGTAGCCCACCGCCTTGGCCGCGCGCACCGACAGGTCGCCGATGTAGGCGCGCTGTTCGGGGGTCAGCTGGGGGCTGGGGGCAATTTCGATGAGCTTCTGGTTGCGGCGCTGGATCGAGCAATCGCGCTCGAACAGGTGCACCACGTTGCCAAAGCTGTCACCCAGGATCTGCGCCTCGATGTGCTTGGGGTTGACGATGCACTTTTCCAGAAACACTTCTGCCGAGCCAAAGGCCTTGGTGGCTTCGGAGATCACCCGGGGGAAGGCTTGTTCGAGTTCTTCGCGGCTGTTGCAACGGCGGATACCGCGACCGCCACCGCCGGAGGTGGCCTTGAGCATCACCGGGTAACCGATACGGTCGCCTTCGGTGAGGGCCTCCTCGATACCGGCGACGTTGCCTTCGGTGCCCGGCGTCACTGGCACACCGGCCTTGATCATGCTGCGGCGCGCTTCGGTCTTGTCGCCCATGCGGCGGATCACGTCGGCCGACGGGCCAATGAATTTGATCCCGCGTTCGGCGCAAATGTCGGCCAGTTCGGCGTTTTCCGACAGGAACCCGTAGCCGGGGTGCAAGGCGTCGCAACCGGTTTCCACCGCCAGGTTTACCAGCTTGCGCGGGTTGAGGTAACCGGCCAGGGGCTCGGCGCCAATGCTGTGGGCCTCGTCGGCACGCTTGACGTGCAGCGCATGGCGATCCGCGTCGGAGAACACCGCCACCGAGCGGATGCCCATCTCGGCACAAGCCCGCACGATTCGCACGGCGATCTCACCACGGTTGGCGATCAGGATCTTTTTTATCACTTGGAAATTCCCTTGAGCCGATTGCTACCTACTTCGACCCGGGAAGCGGGTCGGCGCGTGACCAAATGTTTCAAGCCAGTCGCGAGACACACACTATGCGCAGCGCAGGATTAACAAAAATCAATAATTATTGGGCCGTGTATAAGCAAAAGCTTATAGTTGCCGTTCAGGGGCGGATCCAAGTGAGCTAGATAATGCGTAAGTCATTGATGCGTATAACATTGCGTCAGCTGCAAATTTTCAATGAAGTGTGTGATTTACGCTCCTACAGCCGGGCGGCCGAGGAAATGTCACTCACTCAACCGGCCGTCAGCCTACAAATCCGCCAGCTGGAAGAACTGCTGGGCCAGCCGCTGTTCGAGTACGTCGGCAAAAAACTCTACATGACCGAAGCCGCCGAGGCCTTGCAGCGCGCCAGCCGCGACATTTTCGGTCGCCTGGAAAACCTCGACATGCAGCTGTCGGACATGCAGGGCTCGTTACAGGGCCAGTTGAAACTGGCGGTGGAGTCGAGCGCCAAGTACTTCGTGCCGCACCTGTTCGCCGCCTTCAAGCGCCAGCACCCGGAGGTGAACCTGCAACTGACGGTGGTCAACCGCGCCCAGGTCATCCGCCGGCTGTCCGACAACCGCGACGACTTGGTGATCATGTCCATGGTGCCCCAGGACATGGGCCTGGAATTTCTGCCGTTTCTCAACAACCCGATCGTGGCCGTGGCGCCCGCCGACCACCCGTTGAGCCATCAAGGCCCGCTGCGCTTGCAGGACCTTGAGCCGTACACGCTGCTGCTGCGCGAATCCGGCTCGGGTACGCGGATGGCGTGCGAAGAGTACTTCAAGGAAAAACGCGTGCACTTCACCCAGACGGTCGAAGTGGCCTCGGCCGAGGCGCAGCGCGAATGCGTGCTGGCAGGCTTGGGCGTGGCGCTGCTGACCCGTCACGCCGTCAACCTGGAACTGGCCACCGGCGGGCTCAAGGAGCTGCCGGTGGAAGAGTTGCCGCTGTACCGCAGCTGGTGCCTGGTGCAGGCCAGGGCCAAGCGCCTGTCACCGGTGGCCCATGCGTTCTTGGGCTTTATCCGCAGCGAGCGGGCGCAGATCAGCGTGCTGGCTGAGCGATTCGCTGGGCAGCCAGGGACGCCTGCCAGTGGAGCTCCGGGTAATCGGTGATGGCTTGCTGCAATTGACGCTGCTCGCAGCGGTCTTCAATTGCGCGACGGAACGCCATGCGGCGCTGGTCTTCCTGCTGACGGCGGGTTTTGACGGTGCTGTTGCTGTCTTCGTAGTGCCGGGCCATTGCGAGTCTCCCAATGCGAGTACGGGGAGTACAGGATCCGCCGGGGCGATGACGGTTTGGCGGCGCGGGCATGACAAGCTGATGAATCCTGCAAATCCCGCGATATTGGCATTTGCCATGTAGTACCCGTCTGACCCAAGCGACAGAGCGTTCTGATTGTCGGCGTTCAAGGCCGTACGCGATTGACCCTCCCAGGCCTGCTGGATAGCGTCCGTGGCTCACGCACAGCCTGAGCGCAAGGATGCAGATATGACCACACACTGCCTGGTGCCCCACGACCTGGATCTGAAAAAACTCTGGGACAGCACCCGCGAACTGCCCGACTGCAAACGCGAAACCCTCACCGACGGCCCCAACCCGACCACCCGCATCGAAGTTCCGCTGCTGACCTGCAACTGCCTGTGGCGCCGCTTCCAGCAAGAAGCCCAAGACTGGATCGCCCCCGGCGGCGTTCTGATCGCCGACCCACAGGCGCGCAACCGCAAGATCAACGCCGCGTATGCGCAGCTGTGGCTGGCGGATCAGCGGTTTCAATGGGCAGGGTTGGCGGCGTTTGCGTCGAAGCAAGTCGGGTGTGGGCTGCTGCATGCCGTGACACTGGAACAACGTATCGAAGATGAGAAAAGGGCTTATCAGGCGCTCAAGGACAGCCATCCCAAGGATTTATACGAGCGGATTGTGCTCAATAAATTGCGCTCAAATGTGGAGCTTTGGGAGGAATGGGACAGGGCCAAACAGCGAAACCCGGTGCCACTGACGAGCGACCTGCTATTGGGGGGTGCGGTCGAAATGCTTCAGGAAGAGTTGAGGTATGTGCATGAAATGTTGGCGCTGGGGAATACGGCGCTGTTTCTGGATGTTTATCCGTTGCATCGGTTTTTTATGGTGCGGGGATATGAAGAGATGGCAGCGTGTCTATCCCATCGTGAAAATATAAGAAATGATTTTTTTTGGCCTATTGACGATACCGTTAAGTTTGGCAAGGCCCAAACGGATATTTTGCAAGCGTTCGGCTTAATTAACCAAGGCAGCATAAGTGCGAGCGTACGATCAATGGCGCAACACGAACAATTGAATATCCTTCAACCCGCCATGTACGACGTTAGGCGCTTCGCATTATTAATGCGTGGAACTCAAGCAGGCGACGTCCTATCTGTCGTCACCGGTTTATTTTCAGGGCTGCCTGAGGAAATACAATTAACACTGGCCAGCCAATGCAAAGCGTCAGACAATCGGAGAATTGCATTCAGCCAAAACCCGATTGCCGACTTGGCAGACAAAGACCAGCGAATGGATTTTGTGATGCGCGCGGCCACTCAATTCGACATATTGCTGAAAAACCCCGTAACTCAAGCCCAACTCAAAACAGCCATTACCGATATTGCTCATGGCGGCGGCGTTGAATAATGCAAAGAGCTAATGAGTGCATATTGATCACCCTTTGCTTCTTTTCATTGGCTTATAGTATTTACACAGCCAACACTATCCCGCTCATTTCGGCACACACCGGAAAGCGCTATGAGCAGGTTGTACACGACTCAAGCTTTCCGATTAAATCAAAAACCGTCATTTATCCGGGCGAAAAACCCGAGCCGGACTCGATCTGGATTCGCAGTCCAGTCATTATAAAATTTGATGATCCTCAACACGGTTTTACCTTGCCACCCACCCGGTTTGGCGTAGTCGCGTTCAACGAATGGAAAGTCACGACCCTGACAACGTCACCGATGCTGGAAGCGCTACCTTTTGAACAGCTGATTCCACTACTTGATGATTTACAGGCAACGTTAAAAACCGCTGGATGGACACCCCATTATGCGGATCGAGGCGGCTGGCTCAATACTGAGAGCGAGGTCGCCAGAAATGCGCTACAGCGCGTACTATTCGATAAAATTGAAACTGTCACGCTCTTAATTCCTGACAAATACATGCTTTTTTTGACGGTGATATGTGCTCCGCGCTGCGACGAACGCGCACCAGAAAAAGCCAGGTATCTAATAGATATCAGCCTGGGTAAAGACTTCACAAAACCCGGACCTCACTAACAATGCCCCTTAACCTCATTGCCAGCTTTCGCATTAAATTTATAAAGTTCAGTAGGAAAAAAGCAACATCAGAAATAGTTGTTGGGGGGATGATATCGATTGGCCTGTTCTTTTATTTCATCCATCCCGCCGACACAACTAATACGCTTGCCCTGCATATTGGCAAACCCTATGAAGCGGTGGTGCGTGACTCCACATTTCCCATTAAGTCTAAAACCCTGCTAAGACCCACCGAGCCGCCAGTGGCTGACTCAACGTGGATCAACAGCCCTGTCATCGTGAAATTTGACGATCCTCAACACGGTTTCATCTTGCCAGCCACCCTGTTCGGCGCCGTGGGCTATAACAAAGAGCGTGTTACGACTATTACCACCTCGCCAATGCTGGAAACGGTGACCTTTGAGCAACTCATTCCGCGCCTCAAGCATTTACAAGACACCTTGCAAAAGGCCGGCTGGGTACCAAAAAACAAAACAGATAATACATGGATCAAAATAGAAAATAAGAATGACCGCGCTCTTTTGCAAAATACATTATTTGAAAAAGTGGTCGTGGCAACCCTATTGATACCCGAAAAATATCGGCTCGACCTTAATGTAAAGTGTTATAAGCGCTGCGATGAGCGCAACCCGCAAACAGCGAAGTACTTGATAGATGTCAGTATCGGCACGGACTTCAGCAACCTATAACACTTAAAGCTTGTGTGAACTGATCTTACCGAACGTATAAAAAAGAAGCCTTATCATGCGTTCTCACTTTACCGCCTTAGATATCGGCATAGTGCTGACCGTTAAAAAAATGAAACGCCTCTTCAACTGTCTTCCAAGACATTAAACCTGCCCAACGGCCTATCGCCAGGCACGCCTTGTGAGTGAGTCCTGAAACCCCTCAATCATCAATCGCCTTAACCGACTTGGGCGACAACCGCAAACTCCGCAAGCTGCGCTTCACACTCTTGAGGTGGTTCACCAGGCTCGGCCCACGCGCCATGGCCACGCCCATCGCCAGTACGTCGATCACCACCAGGTGGGCGATACGCGACGTAAGCGGCGTGTAGATCTCGGTGTCTTCATGCACATCAATCGCCAGGTTGACGGTCGACAGTTCTGCCAAGGGGGTTTGGCTGGGGCACAAGGTGATCAGCGAGGCGCCGCTTTCGCGCACCAGGTTGGCGGTGATCAGCAGGTCTTTGGAGCGGCCTGACTGGGAAATGCAGATGGCCACGTCGGTGGGTTTGAGGGTCACCGCCGACATCGCCTGCATGTGCGGGTCGCTGTAGGCCGCGGCCGTCAGCAGCAGTCGGAAGAATTTGTGCTGGGCGTCAGCCGCAACCGCACCGGAGGCGCCGAAGCCGTAGAACTCCACACGCTGGGCCTGGGACATGGCGGTCACGGCCTTTTGCAACTCCACCGGGTCGAGCTTTTCGCGCACTTCCATCAGGGTGTGCAGGGTGGTGTCGAAGATTTTCAGGCTGTAGTCGGCGACGGAGTCGTCTTCATGGATGGCGAACTGCCCAAAGCTTGCGCCAGCGGCCAGGCTTTGGGCCAGCTTGAGTTTCAAGTCCTGAAACCCCGAGCAACCGATGGCGCGGCAGAAGCGCACGATGGTCGGCTCGCTGATGCCCACGCTGTGGGCCAGGTCGGCCATGGAACTGTGCATCACGGCCGCAGGGTCAAGCAGCACGTGATCGGCAACTTTAAGTTCCGATTTGCGTAACAGGTGGCGCGACTGGGCGATATGTTGCAACAGGTTCAAAGGGCAGGACTCTTGTTATGGGCGGTGCGAGGGATGTAGCAAGCTTGTAGTTATACTACAAGAATTGCCCATTTGCCCGCTCGATACGTTACTAAATCGCCCGCACGCCCGCTGAAACAGCGGGCAGGCTCTATGTAGCCCCTTTGGCGGCCCCGGCCCGACTAGAGAATGTCGGCATTTTTTCGTAACACATCTGCCAGCGCGTCGGCCTCCATGGGCCGGCCGATCAAATACCCCTGCACCTCGTCACACTGCTCGGCCCGCAGGAAATCCAGTTGCTGTTGGTCTTCCACGCCTTCGGCTACCACCTTGAGTGCCAGCCCGTGGGCCATGGCGATGACGGCCCGGGTGATCGCCGCATCTTCGCGGCCCAGGCCCAGGCTGCGGATAAAGGTCTGGTCGATCTTCACGTAGTCCACCGGGATACGCTTGAGGTAACTGAGCGAGGAATAGCCGGTGCCAAAGTCATCGATGGCCAGCTTCACCCCCAGGTCGCGCAGTTGCTGGAACGTGCCGATGATGTGTTCCACGCTGTCGAGCAACTGGCTTTCGGTCAGCTCAAGCTCCAGGTATTGCGGGTCCAGGCCGGTTTCTTCAAGCACATGGCGCACCAGGCTCACCAGCTTGCCCTGACGCAATTGGTGCACCGACAGGTTGACCGACACGCGAATCGGCGCCAGCCCCGATCGCTGCCATTGGCAAGCCTGCCAGCACGCCTGGCGCAGCACGAACTCCCCCAACGGCACGATCAGCCCGGTTTCTTCGGCCATGCCGATGAAGTCCCCCGGCGGCACCATGCCCCACTGCGGGTGATGCCAGCGGATCAGCGCTTCGGCGGCATTCAACTGGCCGGTGGCCAGGCACAATTTGGGTTGGTAGAACACGGTCAGTTGGTGTTCATCAATGGCTTTACGCAGATGGTTTTCCAGCTGCAAACGCTCAAGTGTGCTGGCTTGCAGGCTGTCGGTGTAGAACTGGAAGTTATTGCCGCCCAGATGTTTGGCGTGTTGCATGGCTATGTTCGATTGGCTGACCAGCGCGGAAATTTCCCGCGCGTTATCAGGCAACAAACTGACACCCATGGAGGCGCTGACCACCAGCTCATGCCCCTCCACCGTCACCGGCACCCGCAACTTGGCCAACAGCCGCGTGGCCACCCGTGCCAGGCTCGACAGGTTGGCATAGGCGTCGAACAGCACGGCAAATTCATCCCCGGAGAGCCGCGCGATGGTGTCGGCCTCGGGCAGCGCATTGATCAAGCGGCGGGCCATTTTTTGCAGCAACTGGTCGGCGACTTCATGCCCGAGGCTGTCATTGAGCAGCTTGAAACGGTCCAGGTTGATGTGCAGCAGTGCCAGGCTTCGCCCGCCCTGACGCACCCGCTGGTGGGCCTCGCGCAGCCGTTCGCGAAACAGCGAACGGTTGGCCAGGCCGGTCAATTCGTCATAGTGGGTGAGGTAGCGCATGCGCTCCTCGGATTCCCGCCGGGCCGACAGATCGGCGAAGAAGCCCACGATATGGCTAACGTTTCCCCGCACATCGCGCACCACGTTCAGTTGCAGCCACTGCGGGTACAGCTCGCCGTTCTTGCGCGTTTCCACCAGTTCGCCCTGCCAGGTGCCGTGGCTGAGCAGCGCCTGGCGGATGGCCGGGAAATGGCGCCGGGCATCGCGACTGCTGGGAAGCTCGACGACGTTGCGGCCGATCATGTCGTCGGTGTCGAACCCCGTGACCTGGCGAAACGCCTGATTGACCGCGACCAGCCGGTAGTCCGGGTCCAGGATCACAATGCCTTCGCTGGCCGCCTCGAACACGGTCGAGGCCAGGCGCAGTTGCTCCTCCAGGGCTTTACCTGCGCTGATGTCGCGGCGGGTGCCGAGCATCCGCGTGACCCGCCCGGCGGGCGAGCGCTCCACGGCGCGGCCACGGTCCTGGATCCACACCCAGTGGCCAGCGCCATGCCGCACCCGGTATTCGACTTGATAGTCTTCGCTGCGGCCCTTGAGATGCTCCACCAGGGCGCGCTTGAGCAGCGGCAGATCGTCCGGGTGCAGGCGCGGCTTGAGGTGGCTGAGCATTGCCGTGACGTACGCAGGCTCAAGGCCAAACAGCTCCTGAAGCTGGGTGTGGTGGACTTCGTCGGTTTGCAGGTTCCAGTCCCACAGGCCCAACTCGCTGGCCTGCAACGCCATGGCCAGGCGTGCCTCGCTTTTGTTCAGGGCCAGGCTGGCCGCGTCCAACGCCTGGCTACGTTGTTCCACACGGTGTTGCAGGCCCACCTGCGCCTCACGCAGCTCCTGTTCGGCCAGGCGCCGCTGCTCCACCTCGCGCACCAGTGCCTGGTTCAACTGTTCACTGCGCTGCCGGGCTTGTTGCAAATGCTCGATCAGGGCCTGGTTCTGGAAGCGGCGCAGCAAGCCGCGCTGGATCAACCGGTTGACCTGCCACGCCACCACGCTCAACGACGCCAGCAGGATCAGGCCCAGGCAGCCCCACCCCTGCTGCTGCGGGTCGCCATGCCAGAACAGATACCCGATGGCCGGCACCAGGCACGGCACGGCAAATGACAAAAACGCTGGCAGGCTCACGGCATAGGCAACGCTGGCGGACAGCGTCGCCGCGCCGATCAGGCCAAATACCCACGCCTGCTGCACAAAGCTGTCCACCGGCACCAGGGCGATGGCCGCGCTGGCCAGGGTCAGGCCGCTGGCGGCAGAACCAAGCAGGAACATGCGCCGCCACACGGGCTGCGCCTGGCGGCTGGGCATGGCCGAATCGAACGCGGCCACCTGGATCACGCGCAGCGCCACCAAGGCCAGCAGCCACACCAGCCAGACGCTGTCCAGCACGTAGCGCTGCGGGTCCCACAGCAGCCAGGCACACACCAGGCCGTTCACTAGCATTAGTAACGTCGGCAGCAACGAGCCCTGGTACAACAGGCGCGTGCGCTCAACGGCCATCTCGGTGGCGTAATGTTTACGGATAACCTGCGCTGGGGCCGCAAAAAGGCCCGCCAGGTCGATGCTAAGGGTCATAGGCAGTGTTCTTATAATGGTGAGCCCGAAACGTCGACGGAGCATACACAAGCAAACGCGCGTGCCAAACAGCCCCGGGCGATAAAACTCGCGCGCCGATCCGTCGCAAACCTTGGGGCCAGACGGCTTGAGCGAGACGGGCCGTGGCTTGCGGCGCTTGACTGACCAGTCATCAATAGGCACCGGGCAAACCCTTACCGTGACGTTTTCCCGCCACCGCCCGGCATTGGTATTTGCCCGACTCCCTCCGGCCCCCTAGAATGCGCCGATGCGCGATGATCTCTCCCTTCTGCTGAACTCCCTCAACGATGCCCAACGCCAGGCCGTAGCCGCCCCCGTTGGCCGTCAGTTGGTCCTGGCCGGTGCTGGCTCCGGCAAAACCCGAGTGCTGGTGCACCGCATCGCCTGGTTGATCCAGGTCGAAGGCGCCTCGCCCCACTCCATGTTGTCGGTGACCTTCACCAACAAGGCCGCTGCCGAGATGCGCCACCGCATCGAGCAGTTGATGGGCCTCAGCCCGGCCGGCATGTGGGTGGGCACCTTCCACGGCCTGGCGCACCGCTTGTTGCGGGCGCATTGGCAGGAAGCGGGACTGAGCCAGACCTTCCAGATTCTGGACAGCGATGACCAGCAGCGCCTGGTCAAGCGGGTGATCCGCGAGCTGGGCCTGGACGAACAACGCTGGCCCGCCCGCCAGGCCCAATGGTTCATCAACGGCCAGAAAGACGAAGGCCTGCGCCCGCAGCATATCCAGGCCAGTGGCGACCTGTTCCTGGCCACCATGCGCAGCATTTACGAGGCCTATGAAGCGGCCTGCCTGCGCGCCGGGGTCATCGACTTTTCCGAGCTGCTGCTGCGCGCCCTCGACCTGTGGCGCGACAACCCCGGCCTGCTCGCGCACTACCAGAAGCGCTTCCGGCACATCCTGGTGGACGAGTTCCAGGACACCAACGCCGTGCAGTACGCCTGGTTGCGCCTGTTGGCCAAGGGCGGCGACAGCCTGATGGTGGTGGGCGACGACGACCAGTCGATCTACGGCTGGCGCGGCGCGAAGATCGAGAACATCTACCAGTACAGCGACGATTTCCCCGACGCCGAAACCATCCGCCTGGAGCAGAACTACCGCTCCACCGCCGGGATCCTCAAGGCCGCCAACGCCTTGATCGCCAACAACACCGGGCGCCTGGGCAAGGAGCTGTGGACCGACGGCGGCGAAGGTGAGTCCATCAACTTGTATGCCGCCTTCAACGAACACGATGAAGCGCGCTATGTGGTGGAAACCATCGAAAGCGCCCTGAAAACCGGCCTCGCCCACAGTGACATCGCCATTTTGTACCGCTCCAACGCCCAGTCGCGGGTGCTGGAAGAAGCCTTGCTGCGCGAACGCATTCCGTACCGCATTTATGGCGGCCAGCGCTTCTTCGAGCGCGCCGAAATCAAGAACGCCATGGCCTACCTGCGCCTGCTGGAAGGGCGTGGCAACGATGCGGCGCTGGAACGAGTGATCAACGTACCGGCGCGAGGCATTGGCGAAAAAACCGTCGAAGCCATCCGCGACCACGCCCGCCACAGCGATGTGTCGATGTGGGAGGCCATGCGCCTGCTCATCGCCAACAAGGGCCTTACCGGCCGCGCGGCGAGTGCCTTGGGGGTGTTTGTCGAGCTGATCGAGAACCTCGCGGCCAAATGCTTGGAAATGCCGTTGCATTTGATGACGCAGACCGTGATCGAGCAGTCCGGCCTGATCGCCTACCACGAGGCGGAAAAAGGCGAAAAAGGCCAGGCCCGGGTGGAAAACCTCGAGGAACTGGTGAGCGCCGCCCGCGCCTTTGAAAACACCGAAGAAGACGAAGAGCTGACCCCGCTCGCCGCGTTCCTGGGCCATGCCTCGCTGGAGGCGGGCGACACCCAGGCCGACGAGCACGAAGACAGCATTCAACTGATGACGCTGCACAGCGCCAAGGGCCTGGAGTTCCCGTATGTGTTCCTGGTGGGCATGGAAGAAGGCCTGTTCCCGCACAAGATGAGCCTGGAAGAGCCCGGCCGCCTGGAAGAGGAACGTCGCCTGGCGTACGTGGGCATTACCCGGGCCATGCAGAACCTGGTGATGACCTACGCCGAAACCCGCCGTTTGTATGGCAGCGAAACCTACAACAAGGTGTCGCGTTTCGTACGCGAAGTGCCGAAGGGGCTGATCCAGGAAGTGCGGCTGTCCAACAGCGTCAGCCGACCGTTTGCCGGTGGGCAGGCGCAGAACACCAGCAACCTGTTCGCCGGTTCCGAGATCCCCGAGACGCCATTCAGCCTGGGCCAGCCGGTCAAGCACGCGATCTTCGGCGAAGGCGTGATCCTCAACTTCGAAGGCGCCGGCGCCCAGGCGCGGGTTCAGGTGAACTTCGCCGAGGGCAGCAAATGGCTGATGCTCGGGTACGCCAAGTTGGAAGCGCTGTAACGCCTGCCTGCGATTGAAGTGTGGCCCGCCCCTTGTTTTTGCCGCAGGCGGGCCAATATCTGTAACAAGTCCTACGGACAATTCGTATCGGTCTTACGCAAAAGCCCGAAACACTATGCCGCTAGCCACTGCCGCTTCACCTGTGCAACATGGCGCGCGTGCAATCCACAAACGGGAATTCCCTTTATGAAACGTTTTCTTAGCATCGCCCTGGCGTTGTGCATCGGCCTGACGATGAGCCTCGACGCCAACGCCAAGCGCTTCGGTGGCGGCAAAAGCATGGGCTCGGCGCCGACTCACCAGACCAGCCAAATGGCGCCTTCGGGCGGTGGTTTCGGCGGCGCCGCTGCAACAGCTGGCGCGGCAGGTGCCGCTGGCGCCGCGGCCAAGGCCGGCGGTGCTTCGCGCTGGTTGGGCCCTCTGGCAGGCATCGCCGCCGGTGGCCTGCTGGCGTCCATGTTCATGGGCGGCGGCTTCCAGGGCATGCAGTTCTTCGACATCCTGATCATGGCCGTCATCGCCTTTGTGATCTTCCGCTTTATCGCCGCCCGTCGCCGCAAGCAGCAGGAGCACATGGCCCCGGCTGGCGCGCCGATGCAGCGTGAAGTGTTCGAGCAGAAACCCGCCATGGGTTCGCTCTTCGGGGGTTCGGCCGCGCCGGCTGCCGCGCGTCCGGTCATCAATGCACCGGCCTGGTTCAACGAGCAGCGTTTTGTCGAAGCCGCCCGCAACCACTTCCAGGCGCTGCAGCAGCACTGGGACGCGAACGAAATGGACAAGATCGCCGAGTTCGTGACCCCGCAACTGCTGGAGTTCCTCAAGCGCGAACGTGCCGACCTGGGCGACGGCTTCCAGTCGACCTTCATCGACAACCTGCACGTGCAGCTTGAAGGTGTGGACGACCGCGCCGACAAGACCATCGCCACCCTGACCTTCAGCGGCGTGTCGAAAACCTCGCGTTTCGACCAGGGCGAAACCTTCAGCGAAAGCTGGAACATGGAGCGCCCACAAGGCGACAACCAGCCTTGGCTGGTGGCCGGTATCCGCCAGAACGGCTGATTCCAGACGCGTTACCCACGTGTTTAGCCAAACCCCGGACATGTCCGGGGTTTTCTATTTCACGGTTGCACTTATAGCGAGCTACTGTATAAAGCGCCCCTATAAACCGAGCCATCGAGCAAGAGGATCCCGGCCGTGGAAGAAATCATCGAACAATTGCGTGAAGCCAACGAACCGGTCCCGGTTCCCCTGGAACTGCCAGACGAAGACCAGTTGGTGGAAGTCGAGGAACAGCTGTTCATCAACATCCCGTTCGTGTTCAAGGAATTTTTGCTGACCGTCAGCGACGTGGTCTACGGCAGCCTGGAGCCGGTCACCGTGACCGACCCGGGTTCGCACACTTACCTGCCGGAAGTGGCCGCCACCGCCTGGGACCTGGGCGTGCCGCGTGAACTGATCCCGATCTGCCAGGACGGCGACGACTACTATTGCGTCGAAGAAGACGGCACCGTGGTGCTGTGGTCCGGCGAAGAAGAAATCGTCACCGAAGAGTCGTGGGAATCGGTGTGGCACTGGGCGCGGGACGTCTGGCTGGAAAGCTGAGCCCGCGCGCTCGGCGCGGTCAATGCTCCGACGTTTCCTTGTTGTTCTCCAGGGTTTCGAGCAAAGCCACCTGCATCCGCGTATGCACGCGGATGAACCAGCGCCAGAGCACCGCGGCCACCGCCGCCGTGACCACGGCAATCAGCACCAGCAACTTGTTGGTCGGCAGGATACTGGCCGACAAGGCTGCCAGCAGTACAAAGATCATCAGCAGCGACAGGATCGGGATCAGTTCCGCGATCACCCGTCGCACGCGCTGGGTATGGCGCCCGGCCATTTCCGGCTTCACGCTCATCTCGGCCAGCAGCATCGACAGCGCCTTGAGCTTGCGATAGGCCGCAATCAGAAACGGCAGCGACAACAGCAACGCCCCGCCCCAGATCAACGCCTTCTGCCAGCTCGGGTCGCTGATCCAGCCCTCCAGGTAACGGCCGATACGCGCCGCGAAAAAGCTGCCCGCAAAAAAGATCGCCACTACCAACGCCAGGTTTACCCCCACCTGCAGGATGATCTTGCGGATCATCGAGGCCAGCATCGCGCCTTCGCCCTGGGGCGAAATGCTGCGCAGCCATTCGCCATACAGGCCAAACACCCGGCTCATGCGCTTGGGCATGACCGCCGCGATCTTCAACGACAGCGGGTCGGCGCCGCGGATCAGGTAAGGCGTGAGCAAGGTGGTAATGGCCGACACCGCCACGGCCACCGGGTAGAGGAAGTCGCTGGTCACCTGCAACGTCATGCCCAGCGCAGCGATGATGAACGAAAACTCGCCAATCTGTGACAGCCCCATGCCCACGCGCAGTGAGGTTCTTCCGTCGTTGCCGGCGATAAACGCCCCCAGGCCGCAGGACAACATCTTGCCCAGCACCACGGCCACGGTGATCACCGCAATCGGCCAGGCGTATTGCAGCAGAATCTGTGGGTCGATCATCAAGCCGATCGCGACAAAGAAAATGGCGCTGAACATGTCGCGAACCGGCTCGATCAGCCGCTCGATTTTGAGCAACTGCCGGGATTCGGCCATGATCGCGCCGATCAGGAACGCGCCCAGCACCATGCTGTATTCCAGCTTGACCACCAGCAGGCAAAAACCGAAACACAGGCCCAGCACGGTGATCAGCAACATCTCGTTGCTCTCGAACCGGGCCACGTAGGCCAGCAGGCGGGGCACCAGCAAGATGCCGATCACCAACGCGACGATCATGAACAACGACAGCTTGCCCACCGTGGAAAACACCTCGCCGGAGCTGACCGTGCCGCTGACGGCGATGCTCGACAGCAAGGCGATGATGCCGATGCCCAGGATGTCTTCGACGATCAGCACGCCAAAAATCAGTTGGGCGAAACGCTGGTTTTTCATCTTCAGGTCGTTGAGCGCCTTGACGATGATGGTGGTCGAGGAAATCGCCAGGATCGCGCCCAGAAACAGCGAGTCCATGGTGTTCCAGTCAAACCACTGGCCGATCTCGTAGCCGATCCAGATCATCAGCACGATCTCGAGAAACGCGGCGATAAACGCGGTGGCCCCCACCTTGAACAGCTTGCGCAGGCTGAACTCCAGGCCCAGGCAGAACATCAGGAAGATCACCCCCAGCTCGGCCAGGGTCTTGATGGTGTCTTCATCGTGGATCAGCCCGAACGGCGGGGTGTGCGGGCCGATGATGAAACCGGCCACGATGTACCCCAGGACCACCGGTTGCTTGAGGCGGTGAAACAGGATGGTGACCACCCCGGCCACCAGCATGATCACGGCCAGGTCCTGGATAAAGCTGATGGCGTGCATGGCGTGGGGCTCCTTGAGGGGTACTGGCACCTTTCCCGCTTCCGCAATACGCCACCGAAAAGTCGCAATTAACGGAAGGAAAAGTCGGCCTTGATCGTAAGAAATGCCCTTGAAATGGGCTTTTCAAGGGTAACACCGCGACTTCCAGCAGAAAGCCGGTGCAATATATGGAAACAGATCGACCCGGGCGTGACGGCAAGCCGCGCCCCGGCGTCCGTCATTAAGAGTGCAGCACCCGCAGAGGTGCCCCCCAACCAATGCCTACAACCCGTGAGTGTGCTATGGAACCCGGAAACGCCCAGCTGTCGATGACGGTATTGATGACCCCTGACATGGCCAACTTCTCAGGCAACGTGCACGGCGGCACGCTGCTCAAGTACCTCGACGAAGTGGCCTACGCCTGTGCGAGCCGTTATGCCGGCCGTTACGTGGTGACGCTGTCGGTGGACCAGGTGATTTTTCGTGAGCCGATCCATGTTGGCGAACTGGTGACCTTTTTGGCGTCGATCAACTACACCGGCAATACGTCGATGGAAGTGGGGATCAAGGTCGTCACCGAAAACATCCGCGAGCGTTCGGTGCGCCACACCAACAGCTGCTTCTTCACCATGGTGGCGGTGGACGACAACCGCAAACCGGCCCCCGTGCCCCCGTTGCAGCCACAGAACGGCGAAGAAAAACGCCGCTTCGTGCAGGCCCAGCAGCGCCGCCAGATCCGCCAGGAGCTGGAAAAGCGCTATCAGGAAATCAAAGCCGACGCCCCTTGATTCCCGCCCCGCGCCCACCGGCTTGAGCGGTCAACACGCTCAAGCCGGTGGGCAGCGCCGGTGTTTTACAGGCTGATGGCGGTGGCCTCGAAACGCACACGCGGGTGGGCGATACGGTCCTGGGCCCGCACCAGCTCCAGCTCGTAACTGGCGCAGGCTTGAGTCTCCAGCAGCACCTCATGCACGGCGGCGGCGGTGAACTCAAAGGCCGCCAGCAAGCTGTCCCCCAACAGCACCCGCGCCAGGAACAGGCCCGAGGTCAGGTCGCCCACGCCCACCGGCTGACGCGGAAACGCCAGCAGCGGTCGGCGCAGGTGCCAGCTGCCTTCGGCGGTCACCAGCAGCATCTCGAAACCGTCCGGCAGCTTGCCGGGGTAGTCCAGGTGTTTGACCAGCACCGCCTTCGGCCCCCGGGCCAGCAGCGCGCGGGCCATGCCCAGGCAGTCGAACAACGACTGCGGCTTGCGCCCGGCAAAGCTGTCCAGCTCCAGCTGGTTGGGGCACAGGAAATCCGCCACCGCCGCCGCCTCGTCGAGCAGAAAGTCGCTGACCTCCTGGGGCACGATGCAGCCTTTTTCGGCGTGGCCCATCACCGGGTCGCACAGGTAGAGGGCCTTGGGGTTGACCGCCTTGATGCGCGCCACGCCCGCCAGAATCGCCCGCCCTTGCGCGGCGCTGCCCAAATAGCCCGACAGCACGGCATCGCAATGGCCCAACTCGCCGATCGCCGCGATCCCTTCCACCAGCTCGGGAATGCGCTGCGGCGCCAGCACCTCGCCCGCCCACTGCCCGTACTGGGTGTGGTTGGAGAACTGCACGGTGTTGAGCGGCCACACGTTTACCCCGACCCGCTGCATGGGGAAAACGGCGGCGCTGTTACCGGCGTGGCCAAAGACCACATGGGACTGGATCGCAAGCAGATGGGGGGTACGTTTCATGCAGGAGATTTCCGTAAAGCCGTTGAAATTCTGGCCGCGCAGTATGCGACTAAACGCGGCCTGTACGACAGACCAGAGACGCAGTTAAGCTGGCACGACCTTGTTGGAGTCTCCCCCAATGCTCACCCTTGGAAATATCTTCGTGCTGATGCTGCTGGCCACCGGCGCTGCCTGGCTGTGGCACAACCACGGCCTGCGCGAGCGGGCACTGGCGCGGGTCAAACAGCATTGCGCCCAGCTCGACATCGAGCTGCTGGACGAAGCGGTGGCGTTAAAACGCATGGGTTTTGTCAAAGATGCCAGCGGTCGGCGGCGCCTGGCGCGCATCTACAATTTTGAGTTCACCGTGACCGGCGATGCACGCCATCCCGGCACCATCACCCAGTTCGGCGCCCACAGCGCACAGATCGAACTGGCGCCCTACCCCTTTGAAATCAAGCCCCCACAGCCCACCGCCGAGGTGATCGAACTGAGCCAGTGGCGCCAGGAGCATGGCAAAGGCCGTCACTGACGGCAGTCGGCCAGGGCTTGCTGCAAGAGGTTGGCCTCTTGGGCCCCGTTGAAAATCAGTTCAATCCGCGAGTCCCGGCGCCATTCACTGGGTTGCCAACTCAACGTGGCGTTATCCACAGCGTTACACGACACCCAGCCCTCGGTGCTGTGGATAACCAGTTTCGCCCGCCGCCACGCCAACGCCTGCAACCATGCCTCGACACGCCGTGCATCAAAGCGCTGGCTCGGGTGCCAACGCCAGCCGATGCTCCAGCCGTCCTCTTGGCCATGGCTCAGGCAAATGGGCAACGCCGGATCCGTCCAGATCGCCGGCCGCTGCGCCAGCCCCTGGGGCACCGCGAAGTTATCCACAGCCTGGCCCGCCTGCGCCGACCCACCCGGCAACTGCGCCAACGGCAGGTGGCCCTGTCGCGTCCATTTGAGCGGGATGTCGGGCAGTTGCGCGCGAATGGCCAGGCGCTGGGCGTCGGTGAGCCCTTCATCTTTGTTCAACACCAACAGCCCGGCGCTCGCCAGGGTGTCCTGCTGGGAAGCTGGCAAGGGCAGACC
The DNA here is from genome assembly GCF_054071325.1 of Pseudomonas sp. SDO5215_S409. NCBI lineage: Bacteria > Pseudomonadati > Pseudomonadota > Gammaproteobacteria > Pseudomonadales > Pseudomonadaceae > Pseudomonas > Pseudomonas sp. SDO5215_S409. The sequence goes on from NZ_JBSVWN010000032.1 coordinate 20,174, forward strand.
CGCCGCCAGGGCCTGGGTGTCCAGCACCACCACGCACGGCTGCACCGCCAAGACCGTGTGCCAAGGCGCCTGCCGCAGTTGTTGAAGCAATTGCGCCGGATGCCCCAGCCCCGACGGCTCGATAAACAGCCGATCGGGCCGGGCCTTGCGCAATAAACGCCCCAACCCCACCTGGAACGGCGCGCCGTTGACGCAGCACAGGCAGCCACCCGCCACCTCGCCCAGGGCGATGCCGTCTTCATCACGGGTAAGCAATGCGGCGTCCAGGCCGATTTGCCCGAACTCGTTGATCAACACCGCCCAGCGCTCAGACGCCGGGCGTTGGGCCAACAGGTGCTTGAGCAGGCTGGTCTTGCCGGCACCCAAGGGCCCGGCAATCACATGAGTGGGAATGTTCTGCAGCATCGAAGGCATCATTCAGACGGTGTGGAGAAGCTTGATCCTACGCGCTTATGCCAACCAATCCAGCGTCAGGATCAACCTGCGTTCATCCGCCTGCAAAGATGGCGAGCGATGGATAAGCCCATTGCCTTCGTTGCCGTGCCATTTTTCGCCTTTTAGCAAGGCCACTTCCCCACAGCGAATGTGCTCGATGTTATCCACAGGCTCAGCGTCCGGCTGGCTCAACCGGCGACGGTCCATTGCGCCCTCGCGCAACCACTCGCTGCCCACCCCGGCATAGGTGGTGATCAAGCGCACCGGCACGTGGTCCACGTGAAACCGCGGGCACATGGCCTTGTCCAGCAGGCGCAAGCGAATGCCGATCCGTCGGGCGCCGAGCAGGCAGGCAAAGGCGCTGACCAGCCAGGACACATCGGCGATAAACCCTTCGTAGCCTTCCAGATCGCGGCAGGTCGAGGCCAGGTGACGCAGGTCGGGCGTGGCCTCGTCGTCGGCCAGCTCGATCACCAACGACTCGGCCAGCGGCTCGCCCAGTGCCACCAGCAGGGCGCCAAACTCGGCGATGTGCACGGGCAATTGGCGCTGCCACACGGCCATGTTGACGCCGTCTTCAAGGATGTCGGTGAGCACCACCGGGGTTTGCCCAAAGCTCTGGCGAATCACCGGGCGCAGCTTCAACGTGGGGGCGAGCATCAGGCGGCAGCCTCCTCAAACCAAGGGCCAAAGGGGTCGGCCAGCAAGCGCCAGCCTTCGACGCCCAGGGCCATTTCGTCATCGGTGAGCAGGCACCCGTCCAGCTCGGTGGTGAGCTTGGCGAAGTCGATGTTTTGCCCGATAAACACCAGTTCCTGGCGGCAGTCACCGGTGCTCGGCTGCCAGTGGTCCAGGATCGCCGCGACGCCTTCCTCGTCCTGCGGCCATTGGCTTTTTGGCACAAAACGCCACCAGCGCCCGGCGAACCCATGGCGCATCAGGCCACCGGCCTGGGACCAACTGCCAGCGTCCTGGTGTTTGCTGGCCAGCCAGAAAAACCCCTTGGAGCGCAGCAGTTTCCCGTTGACCCATGGCCGGTCGATAAAGTCGAAAAAACGCTGGGGGTGAAACGGCCGGCGGGCGCGATACGCCGTGGAGGCAATGCCGTACGCCTCGGTTTCCGGCACATGCTCGCCGCGCAGCTCCTGCAACCAGCCCGGCGCCTGAGCGGCGCGTTCAAAGTCGAAACGGCCGGTGTTGAGGATCTTGGCCAGGGGCACCTCGCCCATGACCATCGGGATGATTTCGGCCTGGGCGTTAAGGCGCTTGAGGATGGCCATCAGCTCTTCGCGCTCGCGCTGGCTGATCAGGTCGATCTTGCTGATGAGGATCACGTCGGCAAATTCGATCTGCTCGATCAGCAGGTCGGTGATGGAGCGCTCGTCGTCCTCGCCCAGGGTTTCGCCACGGGACGCCAGGCTTTCAGCGGCTTGGTAGTCGAGCAGAAAATTCATGCCGTCCACCACGGTGACCATGGTGTCCAGGCGCGCGATGTCTGCCAGGCTCTGGCCGTCTTCATCGCGAAAGGTGAAGGTTTCGGCAACCGGCAAGGGTTCGGAAATGCCGGTGGATTCGATCAGCAGGTAATCAAACCGACCTTCCTTGGCGAGTTTTCCGACTTCAGCGAGCAAGTCTTCACGCAAGGTGCAGCAGATGCAGCCGTTGCTCATCTCCACCAGTTTTTCTTCGGCGCGGTTCAGGGTGACGTCGCGCTGGACCTCGCTGCCGTCGATGTTGATTTCGCTCATGTCGTTGACGATCACCGCTACCCGCAGGTTTTCGCGGTTGCGCAGGACATGGTTGAGCAGCGTGCTTTTACCGGCGCCGAGAAACCCGGACAACACGGTAACGGGGAGACGATTGGACATCAGGTATTCCTCATCAGGGGTGGCCGGTCAAATCGCCCGGAGGTGGCGTTCGCGCAGCTCTTCACGTTCTTTGGCTTCGATACACAGGGTGGCCGTGGGGCGCAGCAGCAGGCGCTTGAGGCCGATGGGCTCGCCGGTTTCGCGGCACCAGCCGTATTCGCCGTGGGCCAGCAGCTCCAGGGCCTGGTCGATCTTGTCCAGCAGCTTTTTTTCCCGCTCCAGCAGACGCAGTTGCCAGTGGCGCTGTTCTTCGGCGCTGCCGATGTCGGCGATGTCGCTGTTGGGTTCCTGTTCGCGCAACACCATGAACTCGGCATCGATGCGCACTTGCAGCTCGTCGCGCTGGGCCAGCAACAACGCACGAAAGAAGCCTTGCTGGGCGTCGTTCATGTAGTCGATTGGTGGCTGGGCGAGAAGGTCTTGTTCGGTCATGGGAAAGGGTTCACGGGTCAGGCTGTGCTTTTATGTTATAGTATAACAATGCAAATAAGCCAATCCCCCCCTTGTTCACCGCGACGAAGGGCGTAATGCTGGCGGCCACCGCCCTTTCGAGAACGCCCATGAGACATGTGTTGTACGCACTGTTATTGATTGCCACCCAGGCCAGCGCCCAAATGCCGGGCGCGCTGGCCACCTGCACGCGCAGCGCTCACCTGCTGGCGTGCAGCGACGCGCAGGGCAATGCCTACAGCGTCGCCACGGTTGGCAACACCACGTATGTGCGTGGGTTCGAGGTGATCGGCAAGCGCTATTGGGCGCAGACCAGCAGTCGCTACGGGCAACTGACGTTCTTCACCGGGTTGGCGTCCGATGGGGAGGCGTGGGTGGGCTACACGCGGCGAGTGGGCTGGACCACCCTCAACCGGTTTTCCAGTTCAGGGGGCACCAGCGCCAAATTCACCTGTAGCCGCATAACCGGCTGTTAGACCTGGCCGCGCTGCTGTTCCTGCACCCAGGCCATGTAGCTGTTCACCGGCGGGTTCTTCTGGAAGTAATTTTTCAGGCCTTCAAACAGGCCGTCTGCCACCGCCTGCTGATGGCGCGCAGTGACCAGGCGCTGGGCGTCCTGGGTGTTGGAGATAAACCCGGTTTCGACCAGGATCGACGGCACGTCCGGTGACTTGAGCACCGCAAAACCGGCCTGCTCCACGCGCTTCTGGTGCAAGGTGGTGATGCCTTGCAGGCTGCCCAGCACCGAATGGCCCAGTTGCAGGCTGGAGGCGATGGTGGCGTTCATCGACATGTCCAGGATCACCCCGGCCAGCATCGGGTCCTTGTCTTTGAGGTTGAGCAACGTGGTGGCGCCCAGCAAGTCGGCGCCGTTTTCGCGCTGCGCCATGAACCGCGCCGTCGCCGAGGTAGCGCCGCCCTCGGACAACGCAAACACCGAGGCACCGGACGCGGTCAGGCGGGGCGCGGCGTCGGCATGCACCGAGATAAACATGTCGGCCTTGTTCTGGCGGGCGATGTCCACCCGCTTGCGCAGCGGCACAAAGAAGTCGTCGTTGCGCACCAGCTTCACATCAAAGCCTTTTTCACGCTTGAGGCGCTTGGCCAGCAATTGCGCGATGGACAGCACCACGTCTTTTTCCCGCTGACCTTTGGAGCCCACGGCGCCCGGGTCTTTGCCGCCGTGGCCAGCGTCCACCACCACCACGATGTTGCGCTTGGGGTGAGCGCCGTTCACCGGCGGCTTTTCGACCGCGACCGCCGCCGGGGCGGCAGCGGCGATGTGTTGCACGGCATGGCCAGCGGTGCTCAGGTCGAGCACCAGGCGATGCCCCTGCCCGTCCTGCGGCGGCAGCAAAAAGCTGTTGAGCTGCATGGGCGAGGCCAGGTCGAGGACGATGCGCGTGTCGCCCTGGCCAAAGTGCCCGGAGCGAATCGAGGTGATGCCCGTGCTGGCCAGGGCCAATTGGCTGAAGTCCCCGCTCAGCTTGGCGCCGCTCAGGTCGATGATCAGCCGCTCCGGCGCGGTCAGGGTGAAGGTTTTGTACTGCACCGGGCCGCTCAGATCGAGCACCAGCCGCAGCTTGTTGTCCGAGCGCCACAGGCGCGCATTGCGAATCTGCGCGGCCGACGCACTAAAGGGCAGCACCGGCAGGGAAAACACGGCACTGGCCAGCAGCAGGTTGAGAAGTTGACGTCTGTGCATGAAAAACACCGCAAATAAAAGGAGCGTCCCTGCTCGACATGACTGAATAAAGGTGGCGCAGAAAAATCTTCGTCGACTTAATGGTTATAATATAACATGTCTTTTTATTTCCAACGATGGACCTGCTCATGAACGCGCTGACTCTGCCGGATATCGCCGCGCAGGCTTCACGCCAAGCCTTGCCGCTCGACTGGGTGGGCATGTGCGGCATTGCCCTGCCTATCCAGATCGACGGTCAGCATCTGAGCGCAACCGCCGACGCGGGCGTGAGCCTGGATGACGGCGAGGCGCGTGGAATTCATATGTCCAGGCTGTACCTGGCGCTGGAGCTGCTGGAGCAACGCGCACTGACGCCAAGACTACTGCGTACTGTATTACAGCGCTTCATCGACACACATGAAGGTTTATCTAAGAACGCCTACTTGCGTATTCACACCAATGTGTTGTTAAAACGGCCAGCCCTGGTCAGCCCGTTGAGCGGTTGGAAAGGCTACCCGGTGAGCATCGAAGCGCGCCTGGAAAACCAGATGTTCCACGTGGAACTAAAAATTGACGTGACCTACTCGTCAACCTGCCCCTGCTCGGCTGCCCTCGCCAGGCAGTTGATTCAACAGCAGTTTGTCGAAGACTTCGCCAACACGCCCTTGCAACACGACACCGTGTTGGCTTGGCTGGGCAGCCCCGACGGTATCGTCGCCACGCCCCACAGCCAGCGCAGCAGCGCCCAGTTGCAGGTTCATCTGCACGATCACGTTGCTTCGCTGCCGCTCACCGAACTGATCAACAACGCCGAAGCCGCGCTGGGCACCGCCGTACAAACCGCGGTCAAGCGCGCGGACGAACAAGCCTTCGCCCTGGCCAATGGGCAAAACCTGATGTTCTGCGAAGACGCAGCCCGTCGCCTGCACCTGTCCCTCAAACGCTCGGATGCGGTTAAGGCCTTTCACCTCAAAGTCATCCACGCCGAAAGCCTGCACGCCCACGACGCCGTCGCAGAAAGCCGTTGGGTGCGAGAACCCGCATGATCACTTGCACCGCCCTGCGCTGGGGCGCCCCCGGCCAACCGCTGACCCCCGCTGTGGATTTTCATCTGGAAAAAGGCAGCCTCACCGGCGTGATCGGTGCCAACGGCACCGGCAAAAGCAGCCTGCTCAAAGTCATCGCCGGGTTGCAAAAACCGCTGGCAGGCACAGTAGAGCTGGCCGTGCCGCGCCGTGGCAGCCTGTCGTTCCTGCCGCAACAGCAATACATGGACCGCCAGTTTCCCATCAGCCTGCAAGAGCTGATTGCCGCAGGCTTCTGGGGCAGCAAGCAAACGCCGCAGCAACGCACCGAACGCATGCAGGCGGCGCTGGAAGACTGGTGCCTGAGCGGCCTGGAGCACCGTCCGTTGATGGCGCTGTCCGGCGGCGAGCTGCAACGCGCCTTGCTCGCCCGCATGAGCCTCACCGACGCGCCGCTGTTGCTGCTCGACGAACCCCACGCCGCCCTCGATGAAGACGGGCAGGCGTTGCTGTGGAACCACCTCCACGCCTGGCACGCCGAAGGGCGCACGCTGGTGGTGGTGTGCCATGACCTGGCCTCCGTCCGCCAGCACCTGCCGCAGGTATTGCAGATCAAACGCAGCGGCTGCGTGCTGGCGCCCAGCCACGAGCTGATCCGCCCGCAACCTCAGATGCAGGTGTCCTGATGCACTTCGCCGCTCACGTGTGGATGCCGTTCCAAGACTTTGTGTTCATGCGCCGCGCCCTGATCGGCGGCCTTGTGCTGGCGTGCAGCACGGCGCCGCTGGGGGTGTTCCTGATCCTGCGCCGCATGAGCCTGATCGGTGACGCCGTGGCCCACGGCATTTTGCCCGGCGCCGCGCTGGGCTTCTGGTTCGCCGGGCTCAGCCTGCCCGCACTGACGTTAGGTGGCCTGGGCGCGGGCCTGAGCATGGCCGGGCTGGCTGCGTGGATCACCCGCCGCACCGGCCTGCGCGAAGACGCCAGCCTGGCCGCCATTTACCCGATCTCCCTGGCCAGCGGCGTGCTGATCCTCGGCATCGCCGGTAAGCGCCTGGACCTGCTGCACCTGCTGTTTGGCTCGGCGCTGTCGGTGGACGCCCCCACCCTCACCGGCATGCTCTGGGTGTCGGGCTTTAGCTTGATCGCCATGGCGGTGATCTACAAACCGCTGCTGCTGGACACCCTCGACCCGCTGTTCCTGCAAACCGTCAGCCGCCTGGGGCCCTTGGCCCACGGCCTGTTCCTGACACTGGTGGTGCTCAACCTGGTGATCGGCTTCCAGGCCATCGGCGCGTTGATGGTGGTGGGTCTGATGATGTTGCCAGCGGCGGCGTCGCGCTTCTGGAGCCGGCGCCTGCCGGTGTTGATCGCCGTGTCGGCAGTGCTGGGATGCCTGTCGGTGTGGCTTGGCCTGTTGTTGTCGTTCTACTACTCGCTGCCCAGCGGCCCGGCGATTGTGCTGGTGGCTGGCGGCTTGTACCTGCTGTCCGTGGTCTTTGGTCCGGTGCACGGTTTGCTGCGCCGCCCACCCTTGCTTACATCCCAATGAGGTGTTTCCCGATGCGTGCTCTACTCGTGTTGTTCAGTCTCGTGCTGCCGCTGTCGTTCGCTACGGCCCAGGCGGCCGACAAGCTTCAGGTGGTCACCAGCTTCAGTATCCTGGAGGACATCACCCACCAGATCGGTGGCGATCACATCCAGATCAGCAACATGGTCGGCCCCGACGCCGACGCCCACACCTATGAGCCCACGCCGGACGACGCCAAGTCCCTGCTCAAGGCAAGCGTCATCGTCAAGAACGGTCTGGGCTTCGAGCCATGGCTGGACCGCCTGGTGACCAGCACCGAAACCAAGGCCACGGTGGTGACCGCCAGTAAAGGCGTGCTCTCCCACACCATGGAAGAGGACGGCGAAACCATCCCCGACCCGCACGCCTGGCACAACTTGGCCAACGCCGAAATTTATGTGAACAACATCACCAAGGCCTTGATCGCCGCCGACCCGGCCAACAAGGCCGACTACCAGAAAAACAGCCAGGCCTACCTGGTGCAGATCCACCGCCTGCTGGCCGAAGCCAAGACCAAGTTCGGCGCACTGCCCGCCGGCAACCGCCGCATCGTGACCTCCCATGACGCCTTTGGTTACCTGGGCCAGGCCTATGGCATCGACTTCATGGCGCCCCAGGGCCTGTCCACCGAACGTGAGCCGTCCGCCGCCGAAGTCGCCACGCTGATCACCCAGATCCGCAAAGACAAGGTCAAGGCCGTGTTCATGGAAAACATCAAGGACTCGCGCCTGCTCAAGCAGATCGCTGACGAAAGCGGCGCGCAAATCGGCGGCACCCTGTACTCCGACGCCCTGGCGGCCGAAGGCCCGGCGAGCACCTTTACCGGCCTGTTTGAATACAACCTCAACACCCTGTGCGCGGCCCTGAGCAAGCCATGACCCTGAACATGCTCGACCTGGAAGAGGCTGCCCTGGGCAGCAGCTTTCCGCTCGATCAGGTGCTACACGCCCTGCCGTGGAACCGCGAGGGCCTGATTGCCGCCATCGCCCAGCAACACGGCAGCGGCGAGGTGTTGATGCTGGCCTGGATGAACCGCCAGGCCCTCACCGAAACTCTGGCCACCGGGCAAGTGTGCTACTGGTCGCGTTCGCGCCAGCGGCTATGGCGCAAGGGCGAAAGCTCCGGCCACCGCCAGCACCTGGTGCACGCCCGCCTGGACTGCGACGGCGACGCCGTGCTGCTGATCGTCAACCAGCACGGCCCGGCCTGCCACACCGGCCGCCCCACCTGCTTTTACAACGCCATCGATGGCGACGACGTCCACATCATCACCGCGCCCCTCAAGGAGCCTTACGCATGATCCGCAAGAACCCTTCCGGCGATCTGCCCGTGATTGCCGAATCGGCCTACGTCGACAAAACCGCGATCATTTGCGGCAAGGTCGTGATTGGCGAAAACGTGTTCGTCGGCCCTTACGCCGTGATCCGCGCCGACGAAGTCAACGCCAGTGGCGACATGGACCCGATCATCATCGGCGCCAATTCCAACATCCAGGACGGCGTGGTTATCCATTCCAAGTCCGGCGCCGCCGTGACCATCGGCGAGTTCACCTCCGTCGCCCACCGCTCCATCGTCCACGGGCCGTGCACCGTGGGTAACCGGGTGTTCATCGGGTTCAACAGCGTGCTGTTCAACTGCGCGCTCGGTGACGGCTGCGTTGTGCGCCACAACTCGGTGGTGGACGGTCGCGACTTGCCCGCCGCGTTCTACGTGCCCTCCACCACCCGCATCGGGCCCAACACCGACCTGTCGCAATTCCCGCCGGTGAGCGTCAGCGCCTCGGAGTTTTCCGAAGACGTGGCGCGCACCAATGTCGACCTGGTGCGCGGCTACAAAGCCCTGCAAAACGAGTTCTGAGCCATGAGCCGCCTGCTGATTCGCAATGCCCGCGTGGTCAATGAAGGGCTGGCGTTCGACGCCGATGTGCTGGTGTCCAACGGTCGCATCGAAACGATCGCCAGCAGCCTGGACGGGCAGAATGCGCCCGTGGAAATCGACGCCCAAGGCCAGTGGCTGCTGCCGGGAATGATCGACGACCAGGTGCATTTTCGCGAACCCGGCGCGCCGGACAAAGGCAGCTTTTACAGCGAGTCCCGCGCGGCCGTGGCAGGCGGCATCACCAGCTTCATGGACATGCCCAACACCCAACCCGCCACGCTGACCCTGCCAGCGCTGGCCGACAAAAAGCGCCGCGCGGCCCTGCATTCGGTGGCCAATTACGGTTTTCACTTTGGGGTGAGCAACGACAACCTCGACACCGTCGCCGCACTGGACCCGCGCGAAGTCGCCGGGGTGAAGGTGTTCATGGGCGCGTCCACCGGCAACATGCTGGTGGACGACCCGAACATTCTGGAGCGCCTGTTCGCCGACGTACCGACTATTCTGCTGGCCCACTGCGAACACACGCCCAGCATCCAGGCCAACGAACAGCGCCTGCGCGAGCGGTTCGGCGAGCACATCCCCGCCGTCGCCCACCCGCTGATCCGCGATGCCGAGGCCTGTTACCGCTCCTCGTCTTTGGCGGTAGAACTGGCCAAACGGCACGGCACCCGCCTGCACGTGCTGCACCTGACCAGCGCCCGCGAGCTGGCGCTGTTTGAAGACAAGCCCCTGGCCGACAAACGCATCACCGCCGAGGTGTGCCTGCACCACCTGTTGTTTGACGACCACGACTATCACCGCCTGGGCCACCAGATCAAATGCAACCCGGCGATCAAGACCCGTGCCGACCGCGATGCGCTGCGCCAGGCCTTGTTGAGCGATGTACTGGATGTGATCGGCAGCGACCATGCGCCCCACACCTGGGCACAAAAACAGCTGGCCTATCGCGAAGCACCGTCGGGCTTGCCGCTGGTGCAACACGCCCTGCCTGCGCTGCTGGAGTTGGTGGCCGACGGCCTGTTACCGCTGACCACTCTGGTGGCCAAGACCAGCCACCGGGTGGCGGACCTGTTTGCGATTCCCGACCGGGGCTACCTGCGCGAAGGCTATTGGGCCGACCTGGTGCTGATCCAGCCGGAGCCCCAGGGCAAGGCTGTCAGCGACGAGCCGGTCCTGGCCCGCTGCGGCTGGACGCCCTTTGCCGAGCGCCGCTTTCGCCACAGCGTCAGCACCACGCTGGTGTCTGGGCAGGTGGCCTGGCACCAGGGGCGGGTGCACGACAGTTGCCAGGGCCTGCCCTTGCGTTTTCTGCGTTAGGCGCGGGGTTTGACGGCGCCGCAGCTGTCGCCCAGCCATTGGGCGTGGGTGTCCAGGCTGCCTTTTTGCTGAATGCCGGTGGCATTGAAGGTGCCGTTGACCGTGGTGGTGAATTCTTTCTGGCTCTGGAAGGTGGCCACGCCGGTGCCCTGGGCTTTCGGGCAACTGAAACGAAAGGTCCACTGGTTGCCGGTCTTGTCCGTCACTTCCTGGCGGCAGCCCGACTGCGGGTCGGTGAGGGGGATGGCGTCGCTGGCCACCTGGGCCTGGGTGAGGCACACCTGCACGCCTTTACCGGCCATGGTGATGCCTTGTTTTTCCAGCATGGCGCGTTGTTCCGGCGTCATCTGCTGCTTTAACTGGCCCAGGATCAAGGACAAGTCCGGCAGGTCCTGGTTATCGACTTTCATGTTGCTGGTGGTCAATTCCCACAACCCAGGCGCCAGCATCTGTGCCTGCGCCGCCACCGGCAGCAACACACCCACAACCATGGCCAAACCTAAGAGGCGCGCTTTCATCGGGTAACTCCTGAACAATAGTGGGCGTTAGACGCCGCAAAACCGCCAGTGTTGCACAGCAAATAAAATAGCGACATTCACCGCCGAACATGGTCTGTTAGGCACTCGTTTGCCCGGAGTACCGTTGTCCATGGATTTTTTTGGCCCGCACCTGCTCGGCTATTTCATCGCCACTTGTCACTTTCTGGGCACCCTCGCCGCCCTTCATGCGGTGCTGACCGTGCGCACCGCCCAAGGCTCGATCGCCTGGGCGCTGTCGCTGATGTTCATCCCTTACCTCACGCTCATTCCTTACCTGATCTTTGGCCGCAGCACCTTTGATGCCTACATTCAGGCACGCCGCCAGGCCAACCAGGAAATGCACAAGGCGATCACCGAGCTGAACTGGCGCCCGTGGGTCGAAGAGGCCCTGGCGGCGCGCAACTCCAGCGCTTATGCCTCGTTGCGGGCCATGCCTAAGCTTGGGCGTATGCCGTGCCTGGCGAACAATCAGGTGCAGTTGCTGGTGAATGGCCAGGCCACCTTCAGCGCGATTTTCGACGCGATCCGCGGTGCAAAAACCGCGGTGCTGTTTCAGTTTTTTATCATTCACGACGACGAACTCGGTCGCCAATTGCACGCCCTGTTGAAGGAAAAAGCCGCCGAGGGCGTGGCCATTTACGTGCTGTATGACCGCATCGGCAGCCACGCCCTGCCCCATCACTATGTGCAATCGCTGCGCGATGCCGGGGTGCAGGTGCACGCGTTTGCCACCCGCAGCGGCTGGCTCAACCGCTTCCAGGTGAATTTTCGCAACCACCGCAAAGTGGTGGTGGTAGACGGCATCACCGGGTTTGTCGGCGGGCACAACGTGGGCGATGAGTACCTGGGCAAAAAGCCGCCGCTGGCGCCGTGGCGCGACACCCATGTGCAAGTCAGCGGGCCAGTGGTGGCGTGTTTGCAGGAGTCGTTTGCCGAAGACTGGTTCTGGGCCTCGCGCCAATTGCCGCCGCTGTTACTGCCCGACACCTACCCCGACCACGGCGTGCTCTGCCAGTTGCTCGCCAGCGGCCCGGCGGACCCGTATGAAACCTGCTCGCTGTTTTTTGTCGAGGCGATCCACGCGGCCACCGAGCGGGTGTGGATCACCAGCCCCTACTTTATCCCCGACGAAGCGGTATTCGCCGCCTTGCGGCTGGCAGCCTTGCGCGGCGTGGACGTGCGCCTGCTGCTGCCCTCGCGCCCCGATCACCGCATTGTGTATGCCGCCTCCAGCCTGTATGCCATTGAAGCGGTGCGCGCCGGGGTGCGGGTGTTTCGCTACACCCCAGGCTTTTTGCATCAGAAGGTGGTGCTGGTGGACAACGAAATCAGCGCCATTGGCAGTGCGAACCTGGACAACCGCTCGTTCCGGCTGAATTTCGAGGTGATGTTGCTGACGGTAGACGAAGCCTTCGCCCGCGAGGTGGAGCAGATGCTGGTGGATGACTTTGCCCAGGCCCACGAGGTGAGCCAGGAAGAAAGCCGCCAGACGCGCCGCTTGCAGCAACTGGGCATGCGCGTGGCGCGGCTGATCTCACCGATCCTTTAAACAGGCCCGCGCAGGTTTGCCTGCGCAGGCCCGGGGGTGCGCTCAGCGGTACAGGTCATCACGCGTCCACGGCAGTTCATGGCTGCCGTCGGCATGGGCCTTGGTCGCCAGAATCTGGTGCAGGTTGATCCAGCCCCGCGCAAACGCATAGGCGCAACCCGCCAGGTACAGGCGCCAGATCCGCAACGCCTGCTCGGGCACCATGTTCGCCGCCGCTTCCAGGTTGTCTTCCAGGCGCTCGCTCCAGTGGTCCAGCGTGCGCGCGTAATGCAGGCGCAGGCTTTCCACGTCGACCACTTCCAGCCCGGCCTCGCTGATCATGCCGGTCATCATCGCCAGGTGCGGCAATTCGCCATGGGGGAACACGTAACGGTCGATAAAGTCCCCGGCGCCCCGGCCCACGGGGCGCCCGTCAGTGTGTTTGGAGGTGATGCCGTGGTTCATCACCAGGCCGCCCTCGCGCACCGCGCCAAACAGGATGCGACAGTATTCGGGCAGGTTGGCATGGCCCACATGCTCGAACATGCCCACGCTCACCACCTTGTCGAAGCGCCCGTCTTGCGGCAAGTCGCGGTAGTCGAGCAGTTGCAGGTCCACCTGGTCTTGCAGGCCTTCGGCCTTGACCCGCTCGCGGGCCAGCTCCAGTTGTTCCTTGCTCAAGGTAATGCCAAACACCTTGACCCCGAACTCCCGCGCCGCATACCGCGCCAGCCCGCCCCAGCCACAGCCCACGTCCAGCAGATACTCGCCCGGTTGCAGGCGCAACTTGCGGCACAGGTGGCGGAATTTGTCTTGCTGGGCCTGGTCGAGGGTTTCGCTGCCGGTTTCAAAATAGCCGCACGAATAGGCCATGTCCTGGTCCAGCCACAGTTGGTAGAACGCGTTGGACAGGTCGTAATGGTAGGAAATGGCAGCGGCGTCGGTCGCCTTATCGTGGATCGAGCGCACCGGGCGGCTTTCTGCGTCGCCAATCAGGGCGTTGCTCAATTCGTCACAGACCCGGATCACCTCGGTGATGGAACCTTCCAGCTCCAGCTTGCCCTCGACGAAGGCTTCACCCAGTGAATCGAGCGTGGGATGGGTCAGCTGTGTCACCACGGTGGGGTCCTTGACCACGATGGTGACGCTGGGCTCAGGCCCCAGGTTGAATTCGTGACCGTCCCAGAGTCGAAGACGCAGTGCAAGCTTGAGATTCTGTAAGGCCGGTGGAAGTTGCGCGAGCATAATAGTCCCCCCTTGTTTCAGACGTCTGGAACTGAGGGTAGACCATCCGGCCAAAAAGTAGGCGGCTATCGAATTGATCGCCGCTATTGATGCCTCCGGCGCTCGAGCAAGCCGTCCTGCACCCACTGTTTTAGCCAGGTGACGGCCTGCAAGGGCGCGCCCTCCTGATAAGTGACTGCCAGTTCAGCGCACAGTTCTGAAAAACACCACCGCGTGTCGACCATCCCGGCCAGCGCCGCGGCCTCGCCCGCGTCCAGCGTGCGGTAATTGCAGCGGTTCTGATCGCGCCAGGTCAGGCAGACATGCGCCTGCTCCAGCGCCTCGCTGCCGGGGAAATCGCCTTCATCCTTGCTGGCGCGCCAGATCGCTACCGTGTTGAATCGGCAGAGAATCCGCTGCACCGAAGGCGCCAGTTGCACCTGCAACTCGGGCCACTCCTGCGGCGCCAGTTGAGCCATGTCCTGCAAGGTCAGGGGCTTGCCCGGCGCGGCATCGAAGGCCAGGGTGAATGCCCATTCCAGTTGCGCCAATTCGACCAACGGCGCACGTTGCTCAGCCACCAGGTGTTCAAGGATAAACCCCGGGAACCGCTCGCCCAGCCAGCGCAAGCTGAAATGGGCCGACGGGTAGCGACGCACATAAGCTTGGCTCAATTGCGCAAATTCATCGTCGCCCAGCCAGTACCAGATCGCGCTGAAGTCATGCCGCAACACTTCCTGCAAACGGGCCACGTAGGCGTTGTGGTAAATCGCAAGCCCGGTGTCGATATCCAACGTCGGCCCGCCCAGCAACGTCGCGGTAAACCCGCTGTTGGCGCTGGGCTGCTCGGCCAATAAATGCTGCTCGAAGGCCAGTTGCCAGTCGGTCAGGCGCATAACGCCCTCCTGGCCAACGCCGTCGCGCCCAGCTCACGGGCCTTGCCCAGTTCTGCCAGCAGTTCCTCGAACGGCGGGTAATGGTCATCGCGCTCAAGCAAGGTGGACACCGGCCCCAGCCATTCCAGCGTCTGCTGGTACAACGCCCACACCGGGTCGCACACCGGGTGGTCATGGGTATCGACCACGTAGTCGCCGTAGTCCATGTGCCCGGCCAGGTGCAATTGGCGGATGCTGTCCGGCGGCAGGTTGCGGATAAACGTCCAGGCATCGAAACCGTGATTGCGCGAGCTGACGTATACGTTGTTGACGTCCAGCAACAGCTTGCAGCCGGTGAGGTGAACCAGTGCGCTGAGAAACTCCCATTCGGTGAACTGGTCGGCTTTGGCGCGCACATAACTGGAGACGTTTTCCAGCACCAACGGGCGCTGCAGCACGTCCTGCACCTGACGCACGCGGGCGGCCACGTGGTAAAGGCTCTCTTCGGTGTATGGCAATGGCAGCAAGTCGTGCAACTGGTGCGCGTTGCCGCGGCTCCAGCACAGGTGGTCGGAAACCCACGCGGGGTTGACCCGTTCGGCCAGTTGCTTGAGCTGCTTGAGGTAATCGGTGTCCAGGGCATGGGGACCGCCGATGGACAAGGACACACCGTGCATCACCAGGGGATAACGCTCGGCTATCGCATCCAGGTAATACAGGGCCTTGCCGCCCTGAACCAAATAATTCTCGGAGATCACCTCGAACCAATCCACGGCGGGCGATTGTTCAAGGATCTCCTGGTAGTACTCGCTGCGCAGGCCCAGGCCATAACCCAGGCTTTGAGAAGAAGTGGACATCGCAGACTCCAGGCAAAGTGTCCGCAGCGGTGGGGGGCCGCCGCTGCGGGAACACCGTTGAGCGGTTACTCGCCGACAGTACCGCCAGCCTTGGCGCATGCAGCGGCACTTGGCTGAACCAGGAAGCCCTGGCCTTTGCAGGAACCCTGGCCTTTACAGGCGTGGTCCTTGGTCTTGCAATCGTTCTGGCCTTTGCAGGCGTTGATACCGTAGCAGTGCACGGCGGTATCGGCTGCCTGGGCTTGAGTCACGACACCGGCAAACAGAGTAGCAGCGGCCATTGCGAGAGCGGCACCGGCAGCAGCAGACTTGATATTCATTGTTGTTTCCTCATGATCGAAAGTGGCGTCGGTCTGAACGGATTGTTCAGTCTCGACATAGCACTAGAGTGAGTCGCCCTTGTGCCGTTACAACCGGTACGAAAATACTTTGAAAATTATTTGTCGAACTTCGATAACGGCTCTTGGAAGCGTAGCAAGCGCCCGGCATCAGCGAGCACCAACAGCGTGCTGACGTTATGCAACACCGCTGCGGTCATCGCTGCAGCGGCGCCCAGCCAGCCAAAAGCGGCGAACACCACGATGGGGCGAAAGCCCGGGGGTATCGCCCGGCCTCATCGTCGTGACAGCGGCATCGAAACTAGCCGCTGGGCAGAGGCGACGCTTACTGCGACATGGCGTCTTTTTTCATGGCGTCCTTGGACATGGCGTCGGTCTTTTTCATCGCGTCCTTGGACATTGCATCCTTGGACATCGAGTCTTTGGACATGGCGTCCTTGCTCATCGCGTCTTTAGACATGGCGTCTTTGCTCATCGCATCCTTGGACATGGCGTCCTTGGACATCGAGTCTTTGGACATGGCGTCCTTGCTCATCGTGTCGGCAGCAAAAACACTGGCGGCACCAAAGGCCAGGCACATGGACAGAACAACAGTCGTCAACTTTTTCATGGTGAAACTCCTTGGAGCTAGGGTTGTGGTTGGGTGAAAGGGTGCAACGTTCATCAACTGCCGCCGAACCAGTTGTAGCCCTGGTCTTCCCAGTAGCCGCCGCTGTAGGTGTTGCTGACGAAAATCGCCTGAATATGTTTGGGGTTTTTGTAGCCCAGCTTGGTGGGCATGCGCAGTTTCATCGGGAAACCGTATTCGCGTGGCAGCACCGCGCCGTCGTAGGTCAGCGCCAACAAGGTTTGCGCATGCAGAGCGGTGGCCATGTCGATGCTGGTGTAGTAGTCATCCGCGCATTTGAAACCTACGTATTTGGCATCGGTGTCGGCACCGATATGCCGCAAAAAGTCGCTGAACCGAACGCCGCCCCAACGGCCGATCGCGCTCCAGCCTTCCACGCAGATGTGCCGGGTGATCTGTTCGGTCTGGGCCATGGCGCGCAACTCTTCCAGGCGCCAGCTGCGCTTATCGGCGACCATTCCGGTGACTTCCAGGCGAAAGCTTTCTTCTTCCACCGTCGGTGCCTGGTCGATGCCGTAAAAAGCATTGAAGGGAAACGGCCGGGTGATCATCGACTCGGGATAAGTGGGCGCCATCGCATTGGGGTTGAACAGCCAGCCCTGTACCCGGTCGTTCAAACGCGACATGGATGACAACGCGGTGTCGACGCTTTGGTTGTCGGTAATGTCGCACCCCGACAAGAGTGCCACTCCGCCCAGGGTCAGGCCGCGCAGCAGGAACGAACGGCGCGAACGGTCTTCGATTTTCGGGGCAAGGATTTTCCGGGCGTCGGTCAAAATCGAGGTTTCGTCCAAGCCGGGGATCTGAATGCGCTTTTTCATACGTGCTCCTTCTTGCGGCCAACAATCATGGCCACCAATGTCTTAGGAACCAGCGCCACCATCACCAGATGCACCGCGACGAAAGCCACCAGCAACGCCATGGCAAAAAAGTGCACACGACGGGCGCCTTCATAACCAAACATCAACTCGCGCAGCAGCGGGAACTGCACCGACTTCCACAACACCAGCCCGGAGATCACCAATAAGGTGATGTCCACCATCACAAACAGGTAAGCCGCACGCTGCACCTGGTTGTAATGTTGCAGGTCGGCATGGCCGAGCTTGCCCCGCAGTGCAGCCCACAGGTCATGCAGGACACCTTTGGGGGAAACCGGAAAGAAGCGCCGCGTGAGACGCCCGCTGAACAGGTTGAAGGCCAGGTAAATCAGGCCGTTGATTGCCAGAAACCACATCGCCGCAAAATGCCACTGCAACGCGCCGCCGAGCCAGCCACCGAGGGTGATCGACTTGGGAAAGCTGAAATCGAAGAGGGGTGTGGCGTTATAGATGCGCCACCCGCTGGTGACCATCACCACCACGGCCACGGCATTGAGCCAATGGGTCAGGCGTAACCAGCGTGGGTGACTTGATTTGGGTGAAGCAGTGGTCTGCGACATATCCGGGCCCCGGTTGCTGCTTATTGCAGCGTAGTATCGGCATGGGCGTCGGTCTGAACGGATTGTTCAGTCTCGATATAGCACTAGAGTGAGCTGCCCATCTGCCGTTACAACCGGTACGAAAATATTTTGAAATTATTTGTCGAGCTTCGATAACGGCTCTTGGAAGCGTAGCAAACGCCCGGCATTACACAGCACCAACAGCGTGCTGAGGTTATGCAACACCGCCGCGATCATCGCCCCGGCGGCGCCCAGCCAGCCAAAAGCGGCGAACACCACGATGGCCAGCGTCCAGCCAAGGCCAATGATGACGTTCACCTGCAAGGTCTGCCGGCAACGGCGACTGAGCCGTACACAGGTGCCCAGCCTGCGCAGGTCGCTGCCGATCAGCACCACGTCTGCCGAGGCCAGGGCGATGTCTGCGCCGCCCGCGCCCATGGCCACGCCGACCACCCCGGCCTTGAGGGCCAGCGAATCGTTGATGCCGTCGCCCACCACCATGGGGCGAAAGCCGCTGCCGATCTCGCCCAGCACCCGGTTGAGCTTGTCCTCTGGCAGCGCCTGGGCTTCAACGTCGCTGAGGCCCACCTCCCGCGCCAGGCTGTCGGCCACGCTCTGGCGGTCGCCGGTCAGCAGCAACTGGCGGCCCAGGCCCAGCTCGCGCAGCTCCAGCAGGGCCTGGCGTGCTTCGGGCTTGACGCTGTCGGCCAACAACAGCCACGCCAGAAACTGCCCGTTCAACGCAAGGCCGGCAATCGGGCCGTCATGCTCGGGCACCGCCGGGGTCGCGATGCCCAAGCTCCCGAACAGCTCCGGGCGCCCCAGCGCCGCCTCGCCCTGTGGTGTATTCGCCACCACGCCCAGGCCCTGTCGCTCACGAACATCCGACAATTCCCACGGCTGCTGCCCCAACCCCGCCAAGGCGCGGCTCACCGGGTGGCTGCTGGCCGAGCCCAGGCTGGCCGCCAGGTCCAGCAGCGGCTGGCGGTCGGCTTGGGAGGTGTCGATGGACTGCAACCGCAGGCGGCCAAAGGTCAGCGTGCCGGTCTTGTCCACCACCAGCGAGGTCAAGTCCGCCAGTTCTTCCAGAAACGCCGAGCTGCGAATCAAAATGCCGTGGCGCGCCGCCACCGCAATACCGGCGATCGCCGTGGCCGGTGCCGACAACACCAGCGCACACGGGCAGGCCGCCACCAGCACGGCGAGCATCGCCTGCGCATCGTGGGTCACAAACCAGGTCACCGCCGCCAGCAGCAACACCAGCACCAGGTAACTGCCGGCATACCGCTCCAGCAGCCGGGTGATCGGGGGCTTGGCGCGCTCGGCGCTTTGCATCAGCGCGATGACCTTGCCCAAGGTCGATTCGTCGCCGGTGCGCGTCACCTCCACGCGCAGCAAACCGTCCAGGTTGATCGCGCCGCCAAACACCGGCACGCCCACCCGGGCCTCCAGCGGCACCGACTCGCCGGTGATCGGCGCGGTGTCCAGGCTCGCCTGGCCCGACAGCACCACGCCGTCGGCGGGCACGCGGTCACCGGCGCGCACTTCGACGACATCACCGGGCTGCAAGGTGGCGTTGTCGACTTCTACCAGAGCACCGTCGGCCTGCACCCGGCGCGCGTGGCTGCGGGTCAATTGGCCCAGGGCGTGGATGGCTTCCTGCGAGCCAATCACGCTGCGCTCTTCAAGCACATGGCCAAAGATCATGATGATGGGCAGCAAGGCGGCGGTCAGCAGGTCGCCGGTGGCCCAGGCCCCCAGCATTGCCAGGGCGATCAACTGGTCGGTGATGCCATGCAAACTGGGATACCGCAGGCTGAACCCTGCCGAGCGCATCACCGGCACAGCCACCAATAAGGACGCGGCGCCCAGCAACAACTGGCTCACACCGCTCTGATCCGGCGCCAGCCAGCGCCACACCAGCCCCAGCGCAAGCAAGCCCAGGGCCAGCATGGCCAAGGTCAACTGGCGGGCGGCGCTGCGTTGTTCGGCCCCCGACAGCATCGGCGCGGCAGCGGCACTCATTGTTCGGCTCCCTGGATAATCAGGCGGGAATCGTCCTTGGGGTCCACCGTGGTGACGGACAACGCCTGTTTGAGGATTTTGGGCAGACGCTCGCGGTACAGGCGCAGCAGCAAACCGGGGTCGTCGACCTGTGCCAGGCTGGCCACGGTGGCGGTTTGCGCGCGCGCCTCGGCCAGGCGCTCGCTGGCCTGGGCGCGGGCCACTTGCACGGTGCGGTCGGCGTCCTGGGTGGCCGCCTGGTTGAGTTTTTCGGCCTCGGTGCGGGCGTTGGCCACCGCCTTGTCGGCCTGCTGGCTGGCCGTGAGCACGGCGTTGAAGGCGTTCACCGCCGGGCCTGGCAGGCTCGACTGCACATCCACACGGGTGACTTCAATGCCAAGGCCCAGGCCGGTGGTGCCAAGGTCTGCCAGCCGCTGGTTGATGCCGCGCAGCAGGTCGCCCCGCAAGCGCTCGCGGCGCTCGGCGGCGCCGTTGTCGGTGCCGATCAGTTCGGGGCGGGCCACCAGAATAGTGTCCAGGTCACGCGCAGCGGTCAGCGCCACGGCGCTGCGCGTCACCAGCCGGTCCAACGCGGGCAACACATGGGGACCTTGCAGCACAAAGGCGTAAGGCTCGGTGACTTTATAGAAAACCCGCACCTCCAGTTGCACCACGCCCGCATCGCCGGTCAGCAGGTAGCCGGAACCGGCCAGCGCGTCGCTCAGCGGTGTGGCAAAGCTGGCCACGCGGTCGGCCTGCAAGGCCGCGTCGGAGCGCAGCAGGTTGTCCACCCGGCGCTCGAGCACCCGGTCGGCCGCGGGCAGCACCACCACTTGCTCGAAGGGGCTCGGCCAGGCGGTCAGCAGCCCGGCGTTCTGGATGCGGTCCAGGGCGCCAAACCGCAGGACCACGGCGCGGTCTTGCGGGTCGATCTGGCGCACGTTGGAAAACGCCCACGCCAGCGCGGCCAATACCGTCACCGCATACAGCGCCATAAAGGTCAGGCGCCCGGCCTGCACCCACGGGCTGTCCAGGGTTGCGCGCGGGGTCATGGCTGCACGTCCTTGGGCCCGTCCACCAACGCACGAAACGGCGCCGCGTCGGTGCGCAGGATGATTTTGGTGCCGGGCGTGACCACCGTGCCCAGGGTGTCGAGGCTGCGCAGCAAGTTATACAGCTGTGGGTTGCTCGCGTAGGCGCGGCCATAAATCTGCGCGGCTTGCACCCGTGATTGCGCTTCGATATCGGCGGCTTTCACCGTGGCGTCGGCCTGCAAGATGCGGGCGTCGCGCTCGGCGGCGGAGCGGATCTGCGCGGCCTCGCGCTTGCCTACGGCGGTGCGCTCGGTGGCGATGGTTTCCCGCTCGGCGCGCATGCGGTCCACGGTGGCGCTGAGGGTCACCGACGGTAGGGTCAGCCGTTCGACACCCACTTGCACCACGCGCACGCCATAGGTGCTGAGCAATTGTTGATCGATCTGCTGACGCAGCTGCGCCTCAAAGTCGGCGATGCGCACGTGCGCGGCGTCGGTGTTCACCAGGTTCGCCAGGTCAAAACTGGCGGCGGTGGTTTCCAGCGCCGAGCCAACAAAGGTGCGAATCTGGCGCGCCGCCTCGTCCGGCTGGTTTTGCACGGCGCGCATGAAACGCTGCACGTTGTCGGCATCGCCCTGCACCTGCCACGCCACGTACGCCTGCACGATGATGCGCAGGCCGTCGCGGGTGCCCACGTCCTGCAAACCGCTGGAGGTGGTGCGCAGACGCAGGTCCACCGGGATCGCCGCCTCGAACGGCGCCGGCCAGCGCCAGCTCAGGCCCGGCGTGAGCAGCACCCGCGACGGGTTGCCAAAGCGCGTGATCACCGTGGCCTCGCCGGAACGCACCTGCACCAGGCTCGCGGCCGCCACGGCAAACAGCACCAGCAACAGGGCCCAAGCCAGGCGCCGCCAGGGCATAGGGCCAGCCTCGTGGTCATCGCCATGGCCGTGATGATGGTGGTGGTGATGATGATGACCGTGATCGTGGGAATGAGCGCTCAACAGATGAACTCCTTATTGACCGGCTTTACGCGGCGCCACGGGGTCGGCCGGCAAGGTAAAGGAACGCAGATCGATGGTCGGTGCGCCACCGGCGCCCAGGCGATGATCCAGAATAAGCAGCCGGGCCTGGCTCAGGCCCTGGCGCAGCTGGCTCAGGTACTGTTCCAGCACAAAGGCCTTGCCCGCGTCGGCGTAGGCCGTTTGCTCGGCGGTGAAGCGTAAGTCTGCGGCGCGGGCGTCGGCATTTACTTCATGGGCGGTCGCCTGCGCCTGGTCCTGCGCCGTGCTTGCCTGCAACAGCGCCTGGTTGGCCTGCTCGCTGGCGGCGCCGCGCTCCCGGGCGATCAACGCCTGGGCGCCGATTTGCGCCGCCTGCACGCCGTGGTAGGCGTTGGCCGCCCCGGCGGGCGGGTGGATGGCTTCGACCACCGTGGCGAGAATTTCCACGCCGCTGTCCAGCGCTTGCAGGTCGGCCTGTACCGCCTGGCCAATGTCGTCGGCGAGGCGGTTGCGCTGCTCGCCGAGCAACTCGTCCAGGGTGCGCGAGGCGAACGCATGCACCAGCACGCGGCTGGCGGTGCTGCGGATCAGCGTGGGCACATCGGCGCTGTTGTAAGTGGCGGCGAGCGCGGCCTGGTCGGTGAGGCCGATGCGGTACACGAAACGCACGTCCATGTTGACGATCTGCAAGCTCTGCTTGTCGTCGCGGCTGCTGGCGATCACTTGGGATTTATCGTTCACGTGGGTCGCGTCCCACAGCCGATTGGCGATCAGCGGTGCCGGGCCTTCAGCGGGGGCGACCTCGGCGGGGGTGGCCTGGCCGACGCTGGTGGCCAGTTCATGGACCACGCCGTTTTCCACGCTCAGCACCCGGCCCAGGGGCCAGGGCAGGCTCACATGCAGGCCAGGGCCGAAGACCTCGACCGGCTTGCCAAAGCGCTCATAGATCCCACGGCCTTGCAGGGCCACTTCATGCACGCCTGTCAGTAACCAGCCCACCGCCAGCACCACCACCAACACCGGCAGGAATGCCCGGCGCATGTAGGTAAAGGCCCAGATCTGGCGCAGGTCGATGCCGAAGCGGTTGTGCAATTCGTGCTGCAACGCCTGCAGCGGGCGCGGCGGCCAGCGCAGCAGCCCGGCCACAAAACTGTGGGCGATCAGGCGCGGTTCCAGGCGCGCCTGGCGCGGGCTGAACAGCGACAGCCCGCCCCGGAGCAGAAACTCCAGCGCCACCAGCCCCGGTAGCACGCCGACCAACACCGCCAGGCGTACGGGCCACACCGACGTTTCGCTGGCAAACAACAGGCAAATCCCACTCACCACCAGGCAGGTAATCGTCACCCGGCTCAACTGTGCCAACGGCTCGGCCTCGGGCCACTGGGCAGTGCTTTCCTGCGCCAGCCGGCGTTCGAACACCAACAACCCGAACGCCAACACCAGCGCGACCGCCGCGCCGACGTTGGCAGACGCGCCCACAGGGGCTGCCGGTAGCGCAAGGTTCCAGAACTGTTGAAGGTTGATCAGCGCAAACAGCGACGTGCCGCACAGCCACATCACGGGCGTACCGATATGAGCCCGCAGGCTGCGGGTCAACACGCTTACCCCGCGCTCAAACCAACGCGCAGGTTCTGTCGGGGCCGGTGACTCGAGCGGAGCGGGTGTCGGGACCTCCAGCGCCTGGGCCCGCCAGTCGGCGACCCACCAGGCCGACTGAACGCCCGCCATCAGCACCAGCAAGGCCTGGGCACCGGTGTTCAACACCACCGGCCAGATCGACAGCGGCGCAAACAGCGCGACAAACAGCGCCAGCACCCAGCCGACAACGGCCAGCGCAACCAGGCCGATACCGGCCTGCCTTAAACGCCGGGCATGAAACAGCCCTTGCTGAAAACGCGGCAAGCCTTCGACAGCGGCGCCGTCAGTGTCCAGGTCCACATGCATCCGCCAACACTCGCCAAGAAACAATTGGTTACTTTATGACGGCAGGCGTGAAATTTTTGTGTTTGGATACAAATCTCTGCCCGGGCGCCCCTTCCGCGTGCAAGCGCCGAGGCTGCAAACGTGACGACACCCCCAGAAACAGGCGTGCTCACTGGTTTGGCTCGACATAAATCGGCACACTCCCCAGAGTTTTCGCAGGCCATCGACAAGGAACTGTCCGCTCATGATCTCGATCTACCAGCTCAAACCGCGTTTCCAGAACCTGCTACGCCCGCTGGTACAACGCCTCTATGACAACGGCACCACCGCCAACCAGATCACCGTGCTCGCCGCCGGGGTGTCGCTGCTGGTGGGCCTGTTGATCGCAAGCTTTGCCCACCACATGTGGCTGTTCGCGCTGATCCCGCTGTGGATGATCCTGCGCATGGCCCTCAACGCCATCGACGGCATGCTCGCACGGGAATTCGGCCAGCAATCGCGGCTCGGCGCCTACCTGAACGAGCTGTGTGACGTGATCGCCGACAGCGCGCTGGTCCTGCCGTTTGCACTGATCCCCGGCGTCAACCTGGTGCCGGTGCTGCTGGTGACGTTGCTGGCGCTGTTCAGCGAGTACGCCGGCGTGCTCGGGCCCATGGTCGGGGCCTCGCGGCGTTATGACGGGCCCATGGGCAAGAGCGACCGCGCTTTTGTGCTGGGCGTGCTGGCCACCGGCGTGGCGCTGGGCTGGCTGGGTGACGCTTGGGTGGAGGGGGTGATGTGGGTGGTTGCCCTCCTGCTGGGCTATACGTTGTTCAACCGGGTACGACAGGGCCTGAACGAAGCACAGCACACTTCCCTTTCTGCATAAGGACTTTGCGATGCGCGAACAGCAAGAGCACAGCTTCGACACTCATGACGGCGTGGCCCTGTTCTACCGCCACTGGCCCGCGGCCCCAAGCCAGGCGCCGCGCAAGGCCATCGTGCTGTTCCATCGCGGCCACGAGCACTCCGGGCGCATCGCCCACCTGGTGGACGAACTGGACCTGCCGGGCTTCGACTTTTTTGCCTGGGACGCCCGCGGTCACGGCCAGTCCCCCGGCGCGCGCGGGGACAGCCCCAGTTTTGCCACCAGTGCCCGGGACGTGCAGACCTTTTGCGACCATATCGGCGCCACCTACGGCATCGAGGCCGACCAACTGGCGGTCATCGCGCAAAGCGTCGGCGCGGTGATCGCGGCAACGTGGGTGCACGACTACGCGCCCCAGTTGCGCGCGCTGGTACTGGCCTCACCGGCGTTCAAGGTCAAGCTGTACGTGCCGTTCGCCCGACCGGGCCTGGCGTTGATGCGCAGGTTTCGTGGCAATTTTTTCGTCAACAGTTACGTCAAGGCCCGGTTTCTCAGCCACGACCCGGCGCGCGTGGCGTCCTATGACAGCGACCCGCTGATCACCAAGGCCATCTCGGTGAATGTGCTGCTGGGCCTGTATGAAGCCGCCGACCGGGTGGTGGCCGACGCCCAGGCCATCCAGGTGCCTACGCAATTGCTGGTTTCCGGCGCCGACTTCGTCGTACACCGCGCGCCCCAGCAACAGTTTTTCGACCGCCTGGGCAGCCTTAAAAAAGAGCTGCACATTTTGCCGGGGTTCTTTCACGACACCCTGGGCGAGCGCGACCGCGCCGTGGCGGTGGGCAGCGCCCGGCGCTTTATCCTGCAGAATTTCGAGCAGCCACTGGACCGCGCCAACCTGCTGCATGCCGACAAACTGGGCGCCACCTGCGCCGAGTCCGAAGCCCTCGCCGCGCCGCTGCCGCGCCACTCGCCACGCGACCTGTACTGGCGCTTGACCCGCGCCAGCATGGGCCTGGGCAAAACGCTGTCGAGCGGGGTGAAGCTTGGGTTCGACACCGGCTTTGACTCTGGCAGCACCCTGGACTACGTGTACCGCAACCAGCCCACCGGCAAAGGCCCGCTGGGGCGGATGATCGACGCCAACTACCTGAACTCCATCGGCTGGCGCGGCATTCGCCAGCGCAAATTGCACGTAGAGGAACTGCTGCGCCTGGCCATGGCCCGGTTGCGCGAGCAAGGGCGCGAAGTGCGGATCGTCGACATTGCCGCCGGTCACGGGCGTTACATTCTGGAGGCGTTGCAGGGTGTTTCGCCGCTGCCCGAATCGATCCTGCTGCGCGATTACAGCGACATCAACGTACGCGACGGCGGCGCGCTGATCCGCGAAAAAGGCCTGGAGGGCATCGCCCGCTTCGTCAAAGGCGATGCCTTCGACCGGGCAGACTTGGCCGCGCTGGCGCCCAACCCGACGCTGGCGGTGGTGTCCGGCCTGTACGAACTGTTTGCCGACAACACGATGGTCGGCGGTTCGCTGGCCGGGCTGGCCGAGGCCGTGGAGCCCGGCGGTTATCTGGTCTACACCGGCCAACCCTGGCACCCGCAGCTGGAACTGATCGCCCGTGCCCTGACCAGCCATCGCCAGGGCCAGGCGTGGGTGATGCGGCGGCGCAGCCAGGCCGAGATGGACCAGTTGGTCGAGGCGGCGGGCTTTCGCAAGCTCACCCAGCGGGTGGATGAGTGGGGGATTTTCACCGTGTCACTGGCGCAGAAGCGCTGAGCATGCGCGAACCCGGCCTGTTGAAACCGGCGGTGTTGTGGCTGTTGCTGCTGGCACCGGTGTTTTTCGGCACCTACGGCTTGGCCACCTGGGTAACCAGCCAGCGCAGTGATGTGGGCACGCTGGTGTTTGGCTGGGAAACGCAGATGCCCTTCTGGGCCTGGACCATCGTGCCCTATTGGTCGATTGACCTGCTTTACGGGTTTTCCCTGTTACTGCCCAACAGCCGCCGCGCACTCAACCAACACGCGTTGCGCCTGCTCACCGCGCAGTTGATTGCCGTGAGCTGCTTTTTGCTCTGGCCGCTGCGCTTCACCTTCGAGCGCCCGCCACTGGACGGCGTGTTTGGCTGGCTGTTTGCCGTGTTGGCGGGCTTCGACAAACCGTTCAACCAGGCGCCGTCGTTGCACATCGCCCTGCTGGTGGTGCTGTGGACACTTTACCAACAGCACAGCCGGGGCCTGTGGCGCTGGGCCGTGCACGGCTGGTTCGGGTTGATCGGCGTGTCGGTGCTGACCACTTATCAACATCACTTTATTGACTTACCCACAGGCGCCTTGCTGGGCTGGCTGTGCGTATGGTTGTGGCCACTGGAGCAGCGCGGCCCGCTATTGAAGGGGCGGCTCACGCGGGACCGGCAGCGGTGGCGCGTGGGGTTACGCTACGCCGGGGGCGGCCTGGCCGTTGCCGCGTTGGCGTGTGCGCTGGGCGGCGGGGCGCTGTGGCTGTTGTGGCCAGCGGTGTCCCTGGGGTTGGTGGCGGTGAACTACCTGATGCCGGGGGCGGCGGGGTTTCAGAAACGCGCCGATGGTTCACTCAGCCCAGCGGCGCGCTGGTTGTTCGCGCCTTATCGGGCAGCGGCGTGGCTCAATTCCCGGCTGTGGACACGCAGGCATCCGCAGCCCGACCCGGTTGTGGATAACGTTTGGCTGGGGCGAATTCCCGCAGGTGCAGAGGCTGATTCATTCAAGGCCATCGTCGATCTGTGCGCCGAACTGCCGCTCAAGCCCCGGGGCCGCGCCTATTGCAGCGTGCCGGTGCTCGACCTGGTAGCGCCCACCCCGGCGCAATGCCTGGACGCCGCGCAGGCGATCGAACGCCTGCGCCAGCAGGGCCCGCTGCTGGTGTGCTGTGCGCTGGGTTACTCGCGCAGTGCCACGGCGGTGGCCGCCTGGCTGCTGAACAGAGGGCGCGCGGCCACGGTCGATGAGGCACTGGCTATCCTTCGTACAGCCCGGGGGCAGGTGGTCCTGCATCCCGCTCACCGTGAAGCCCTGGAGGGTTTGCCCCATGCCCGCTGACATGGAACTGCACGTGGTCGCCAGCCTGCTGCGCCGGGGCCGCTCGCTGGACCAGTTATCCACAGGCCTGACCTTGCTGGGCGTGGTGTTTGGCCTGGCGCAATGGCTGTTGGTGGCCCTGACGCCGATCTGCCTGCTGTTGAGCCTGTGGATGATTATCCTGGGCCTGCTGCAAAAGTACTGGGCCCTGCGGGTGGCGTTCGACGCCGACCTGTTCGCCCTGCTCGCCCGCGACCTGTCACGCACGCCCGACCTGGACGAAGCCCTGCAAACCCTGGGCATGCAATCGGCCAAGCGCGCTGGCCGGCCGTGGGCCGAGCGCCGCCGCGGCGCGCTCAAACTGCTGCGCAAACAGGTCTACCTGCTGGGGGCGCAGGTGCTGTTGACCCTCGGTATCATCCTGGCCAGCCCCTGGCTGCCCTTCGCCGCGTAAGGAACCCCCATGCTCGAACCCGTGGTCGCCACCCTGATTACCTCCATGGCCCGCACGGTCACCGGCGCCCGCAGCCTGTGGCTGGGGTGCGCGCCGGTGCCGGTGCAGCGCATCTATTTTGCCAACCACAGCAGCCACGGTGATTTCGTGCTGCTGTGGGCGTCGCTGCCGCAAAACCTGCGCGCCTTCACGCGCCCGGTGGCCGGGAGCGATTACTGGAACCAGAGCGCGCTGCGCCGTTACATTATCCGCCGCGTCTTTAATGGCGTGCTGATCGACCGCGAGCGCAAGGACCCTGTGGACAACCCCTTGCAGCCCATGCTGGCGGCGCTGGAAAACGGCGACTCGCTGATCCTCTTTCCCGAGGGCACGCGCAACCTGGACAACGGTTTGCTGCCGTTCAAGAGCGGCCTGTATCACCTGGCAAAAAGTTACCCACAGGCTGAACTGATCCCGGTGTGGATCGCCAACCTCAACCGCGTCATGCCCAAAGGCCGGGTGTTGCCGCTGCCGCTGTTGTGCACCACCAGCTTTGGCGCGCCTTTGCAGTTGCAAGACGGCGAAGACAAGGCGCTGTTTCTCGCCCGCACCCGCGACGCCCTGCTCGCCCTTGCCCCGGAGCACACCTGACATGGATAGCCAAACCCTGATGCTGTTTGGCGGCATCGGCCTGATCCTGGTCCTCGCCTCGCTGATCGGCCTTGCGCTCAAGTGGCGCACCCGGGGCACGCCGAATGCGGTCATCGACAACCTCAACGCACGCATCAACGCGTGGTGGGTGATGGTGGTGGTGATCGGTATCGCGTTCTGGCTGGGCACCGGCGCGGTGATCCTGCTGTTCTACGCGGTGTCGTTCTACGCACTGCGCGAATTCCTGACCCTCACCCCCACCCGGCGCAGTGATTACCCGGCGCTGGTGGCGGCGTTTTACCTGGCCCTGCCGCTGCAATACCTGCTGATCTACTTTGACTGGTACGGGCTGTTCTCGATCTTTATCCCGGTGTACGTGTTCCTGCTGTTGCCGATCCTCGCGTCGCTGGGCGGCGACAGCACGCACTTCCTGGAGCGCGCCTCCAAGGTGCAATGGGGGCTGATGATCGCGGTGTTCTGCGTGTCCTTCGTGCCCGCGCTGCTGACCCTGGACATCGTCGGTTACGAAGGGCGCAACCTGCTGTTGATCGCCTACCTGGTGATCGTGGTGCAGCTGTCGGACGTGTTGCAGTACGTGTGCGGAAAACTGTTCGGCAAACGCAAGATCGCGCCCAACTTGTCGCCGTCAAAAACCGTGGAAGGCTTTGTGGGCGGGGTGCTGCTGTCGTCGCTGATCGGCGCGGCGCTGTGGTGGACCACCCCGTTCAACCCGTGGCAGTCGTTTTTGATCGCGCTGTTGATCAACCTGCTGGGGTTTGCTGGCGGCATCGTGATGTCGGCCATCAAGCGCGACCGGGGCGTGAAGGACTGGGGCCATATGATCGAAGGCCACGGCGGCATGCTGGACCGCCTGGACTCGGTGTGTTTTGCGGCGCCGATTTTCTTCCACCTGGTGCGGTACTGGTGGACCTGAAAACACCGAGCGTCACACCGGCAAATGCCCCAGCGGCAGCGCCCCTGGGGTTTTCACGGTCTGGATCGCGAAGTTGCTGCGGATATCGCTCACCCCCGGCAACTTCAACAGACTGCCGGTCAGAAACCGCTCATAAGCGCGCAGGTCCGGGACCACCACTTGCAGTAAAAAGTCCGACTCGCCCGACACCAGAAACGCCGAAATCACCTGCGGCAGCGCCGTGACCGCCAGGCGGAACGCCTCGGCCTGCTCATCGTTGTGCCGCTCCACCTTGACCCCCACGAACACCGTGAGGCCCAGGCCCACTTCGTCACGGTCCAGGCTGGCCTGGTAGCCCCGAATCACCCCAGCCTCTTCCAGCAGACGCACCCGACGCAGGCAGGGCGAGGCAGACAGGCCGATCTCGTCGGCCAGTTGCACATTGCTCAGGCGGCCATCGCGTTGCAGGGCCTCTAGAATTTTGCGGTCAAACGCATCCAGTTTCAGATTTGGCATAAATGAAATGTTTCGCCCGATGTCAGTGGCAGATTGTGCCAAGACTAGACGCCTTTACGGCTGACTACGCAAGCACCTGCCCCGCCCTTCGCCCCTAAAATGGCCCCACACATTCCGTATCGCACGCCGCAAGGGGTAGGCACATGGCAGAGCTCTGGTTGTTTTTAGTCGCATTGGCGGTGGTGTACCTGTTGCCCGGGCCGGACATGATCCTGCTGCTGCAAACCGGCGCGCGCCAAGGCAAGGCGATGGCCCTGGCCACGGCCGCAGGCCTGGGGTTGGCGCGGGCCTGCCACGTGGCATTGGCGGGGATGGGGCTGGCGACGTTGTTCAAAGTCGCGCCGTGGACGTTCGACGTGGTGCGCTGGGGAGGCGCGGCGTACCTGTTGTGGATTGGCGTGCAGTGCCTGCGGGCCACGCTGTTGCCCGACTTCAACGCGCAAACGGCTGCCGCGTCGGTGCACGCCTGGCGCGATGCGTTCAAGCGCGGCCTGTTGACCAACCTGCTCAACCCCAAGGCGCTGCTGTTTTGCTCGGTGTTGCTGCCGCAGTTCATCGACCCCCACGGCGCGCCGGTGGTGGCGCAATTCGCCCTGCTGGGCGCGATTCTCGTCGCTGTCGGGCTGGCGTTCGACACCGGCTACGGCCTGGCCGGTGCCCGCATCGGCCAGTGGCTGGCCCGCAACGCCTCGGCCCAGCGGGTGCAGCAATGGCTGTTTGGCAGCGTGTTGATCGGTTTTGCCGTGAGGCTGGCCTTTGTGCAAAACGCCTGAGCCTAGCGAAAGATGCTCGCCAGCAGCGCCCGCAAGGCGCGTTGCTGGGTGGCACAAAACACCAACAGGGCCAGCATGACGCTGAGCCAGATCAGCAACACTTTGAACGGGTCTACCGCCAGCGCCAGCAGGGCCCAAACCACCAGGCCGCCCGTGACGGCACCGATGCCGGCCCAGGCCACCAGCACCGGCTGCACCGCCCTGTGGATATCTTTATAGAGCAGCACCCGCGCCAGGCCCATCAACCCAACACTTATCAACAGGCCGCCGAACACCGCCATTAACGCCAGCGTGGGGCCGGGGCGTTGATACAGCAGCGCGGCCCACTCATATGCAGGCCCCCACGCCGCCATCTGTTGAAAGGTTTCCCGGCTGGGCAACCGCCACTGGGCCCACTGCGCCGGGCCGATGCTCAGCAGGGCGATGCTGAACGCCACCACCAGCAGCGCGCAGAGCCCCAACATACGCCAGGCGGGGAGCCCCACCTGCCAGTTCTGCACCGTGCGCAAGCGCTCAACGCCAAACACACTGCCCGGGTGTTCGCCGCGGGCGATCACGGTTTTCCCGTGGCGCCGAACGGCGGTGCCGATGACCACCACGGCCAGCCCCTCATCGAGCAACACCTCGCCCTGCTGGCGATTCGGCCCGGCGGTGGGCCGGTAGCGTCCCCACTCGGGCACTTCCCCACTCATTAACTCGATGCCCTCTGCGCAGATATCCACAGTGCCGTGGGCATCCTTGACGGCGAAGTCGATGCACTGGGCATCCGAGAACACCGTTTGCCACTGCATCCGGTCGCCCGGATCACTCCCTATGTATTGCTCGATGCTCAACCGGTAACCGGCACACGGCACGCCGTCCACCGGCGACAGGCGTGTTTGCCTCAGCACCACGGTGCCGCTGATTTTCACCAGGCCCGGTGCCAGGCTGTTCGAGGGGCTCAAGGGCAGGCGCTGATCGGCGCGATAAAAGGTTTTGTTCATCAGTGACCACGTCCCTGGCTGATAGGCACAGGGCCGCAGTCTAGCGTTAATCAGGACGCCTGGATGATGCGCGCGACCGCGCCCCGGTCGATTTTGCCCAGCGCGTTGCGAGGAATTACATCGACCACCAGGATCTGCTTGGGCACTTTGAACGGCGCCAGCCGCTCGCGTAACCAGTCGTGTAGCGCTGCCGGGGTGGTCCCCTCGGCCTGCCACTTGACCAGCGCGACCACGCGCTGGCCGGTGTCTTCGTCGGCCGCCCCGGCCACTGCGGCGTCGGCGACGTCAGGGTGCAGGATCAGTTGGTTCTCCACTTCCACCGGCGAAATCTTGTCGGTGTTGCACACGATCTGGTCTTTGTTGCGCCCCACGAAGCGGTACTCACCGTTGTCCTGCTGCACCATCAGGTCGCCGGTGGCGAACCAGCCGTCCTGGGTATGGCTGATGATGTCGCCGGGCCCGGTCCAGTAACCCAGGCTCAGGTTGGGGCCGCTCAGGAGCAACTCGCCCACGGTGCCCGGCGCCACGTCGACGCCGTTCGCATCCACCAGCCGCGTGCGCCCGGGCACGCCGCGCAGGGCGCGGCAATCTTCGCCGAAGGTGGTGCTGCCAATGCACTCGGTCAGCCCGTAGGTGTTGCCCAGCGTGAGGTTGAAGGTGCTTTCGAAGGTTTCGGCAATCTGCGGCCGGCACGCGTCGCCGCCCACGCCACATA
Source organism: Pseudomonas sp. SDO5215_S409 (assembly GCF_054071325.1). Taxonomy (NCBI): domain Bacteria; kingdom Pseudomonadati; phylum Pseudomonadota; class Gammaproteobacteria; order Pseudomonadales; family Pseudomonadaceae; genus Pseudomonas; species Pseudomonas sp. SDO5215_S409. The sequence continues at coordinate 52,687 of NZ_JBSVWN010000032.1, forward strand.
CGCGCAGCGAGCTGAGATCGCGGGGCCGCTTGCGCTGCGCGTCCACCAACGGCGTGCAGATGAAGGGTGCGACAAACAACGTGGTGGCGCCATATTGCTCGATGATGTCCAGCAACTGCTCGGCGTCGAAGCGGCTCATCATCACCTCTTGGCACCCATTGGTAACCGCCGCCAGCATCACCAGTGTTCCAGACACATGCGCCACCGGCGTGCTGCCGATCACGCAGCCGTCGGAGGTGATGCACCAGGCGTCGAGCCCGCCCATCACATGGGAGATGACTCGCTGGTTGTAGGCCACAAGCTTAGGCATGCCGGTGGTGCCGGAGGTGGCCAACAGCACGCACGTGGCATCGATACTGGTCGGCAACACCGCTTGGCCGGGCGACGCCGGGCCCACCAGCTGACGCCAGGAGTGCGCGCCCTGCTCACGGGTGTCCAGGCGCCGGGCCTGCCCCAGTTCCAGCTGCGCGACGAGCTCGAGGTCCGCCTCGTGGATGTACAGGGCGGGCCGCAGCCAGCTCATGAACTCGTTCAACTCGCGTGCGGTGAACTCGATCTTCAACGGCACCACGATGGCGCCGGTCATCATCGCCGCGAACAGAAATACCGCGTACACCGGCGAGGTGCGGACCGACATCACCAAACGATCACCGGGCACAATGCCCGCACGGCGCAGCCCCTCACTCAACCCCACCACCTCGCTGGCGAGACGGTGGTAGGACCAGACCTCGTCCCCGGCAATCAGGGCAATCGCGTTGGGCCGCTCAGCGGCGTGGCGAAACAACGCGTCTAACGGGGTTTGCGCAGGTAATCGGGTGTGGTCAGAAGACAAAGGGGTCGACATGGTTTTTTCCAGAGGGCCAGGAAGAAAACACCCGCGATAACGCGCGGACTCCTCAAAGGAACACGCGGCCCTGGCGATTTATTCCCCGTGACGCTTGAAGGCACGAGGTTGCCGCGAATTTTCTTGGCGCACCGAACCGCCGCGCGCTTATCGGCTCCAACCGTTGCACGTCACAGTGACGAAACCCCCCAGGAGTTCCCCATGAAAACAGCCCCCCTGCTACTGGCCTTGACGGCCATCGCCACCCAGGCCCACGCCTCCAGCCCCGAAGCCTGGGCCCAACTGGACAAGGCCGTGATCGACAGCTGCGTGAAAATCAGCCAACTGAAAAACGCCAGACCCGCGGGCACCGCCGCGCTGTTTGACGACACCGTTGGCTACAACGCGCTGTTGATCAAAGGCCAGTACCTTCAGCCGCACATGAAGGGCAAGACCGGCACTGAGCTGTGCCTGTACAACCGCAAGGAGCAAAAAGCGGTGAGCACCGACTGGAGTGACATGACCACGTTGCCCAAGCGGTAACGCTGGCGCTGATCAGCGCTGCCAGGCGGGGAAGCAGGGGCCGGTTTTCGCCCTTGCACGGGAACCGGAACAGGGTTGTTCGACACTCACACTCATTCGCTTGAGATTCAGGTGCGCCCACAGGGCTCGCGCAGCATTCCCCCCTGCAAAGGAATTGCCATGCCATTTACTACCTACAGTTCGACGTTTTCGGTAAACCAAAACCTGTTCAACGGCCCCGACGACCACCAGCGCGTCCCCCTGAGACAGGCACTCTCACACCCGGCCATCGCCGCCGGCAGCACGCGGCACCCGGTGACAGTCAAAGCGGTGTCGCCCCGTCAAATGGACGCACTGCTGGTGGCCAACCAGGCGATCGATGACACCTGGCAAGTACTCAACAGCGGTTCGGGCAACCAGGTGGCGCATCTGCTCAGTACCGACGGGGATTCGTTCAAGCGCACGATGTTGTCCCGCGAGGGGGCCAAATATGACCAGGTCGACCTGGCCCGCAATGCGGCGCGCTTCCAGGCGGGCAATTGCGGCGAGATGAATGCGGTCTGTGCGCTGCTCTGTGCAAGCTCGGGTATCCAACAGCCGGTTTCGCTGCTGGTGTCGCCGGAGCCGGACCATACCGTCGCACTGATCGGTGACCGTCGGGCGCCGGGCCAAAACGTGGTTGCCGACGCCTGGCCGGAGTTCGGCCGGGCCTTGCTGCGCGAAGACTGTTCGCTGCTGGGCCCGGACACCCACGTGGTGCATGTCTACCAGCCCAGTTATGCGCCGCAGGAGCGCACACGGTTGCTGTACGACGCCAAAGTCTCTCAGAAACAACTGGATCGCGACTTTGCCAAGCTCTTCCCCGAATACCCGAGTCGTGGCCAGGCCCTGGCCCAGTACATCATCGACAACAAGGAAGACCCGACGTATGTCCAGCAACACTCAACAAAGAACCTGGGGATACTTTACGAGGGTGTGGACAGCCAGAACCGCAGGCATGTGGTGGACCTTAACCTCAGCCAGGAACAACTCAAGCGACGCCTGATACAACTGGGGCTCGACCCGAAAACCGGTCACCCGATACCGGGCAATCGCCGCCCGCACAATACGCTGATGGACGATTTCAAAGGCGTTTTCGGCAGGGGCCGTGTGCGTCACGACAGCTTGAGCGCAGGCCCCGCACCCGTGACCGTTGCCTGGACGCCGCCCGTACAAACGCGTGCGCCAGAGCCCCGACCGCCCCAGGCGCCCCCCGTTGCAACGGTGCGCCCGCGCCATCAGTCCACCACTGCTGCGCAACAGACGCGCACGCCATGGGAGCGCAATCACGAGGTGGCGACCGACTCACGTGGCCGTCGCCCGACCGCAGACGTTCGTGCACCGCGCGAAGAGCGCCACCGCGACGCTCACGTCGATCCACGCAGCCGTCGTGTGCCCGAAGAAACCCGCGCACCGCGTGAAGAACGTCGTCGCGAGGCCTCTGCCGACCCTCGTAGCCGTCGTCCGACCGTAGAAACCCGCGCACCCCGTGAAGAGCGTCGCCGCGAGGCCTCCGCCGACCCTCGCAGCCGTCGTCCGACCGCAGACGTTCGTGCACCGCGCGAAGAGCGTCGCCGCGAGGCCTCCGCCGATCCTCGCAGTCGTCGTGCGACCGAAGAAACCCGCGCACCGCGTGAAGAACGCCGCCGCGAACCCTCCGCCGCCCCTCGCAGCCGTCGTGCGGTCGAAGAAACCCGTGCACCCCGTGAGGAACGCCGCCGCGACGCCCACGTCGACCCACGCACCCAGCGGCATGCCACCACCGAGCCCACCACCACCGCTCCGAGCCGTCGTCGCCGGGCAGAGACGCTGACCCAACCGATACGTTCTTGAACTCTCCCCGACCCTAAGGCAACACCACGCCGTTCAGAAGCAGTGTTGCCTGGGGCATCAGCGCGCGGGAGGCGGCGCCGCCTGGGCGCGTGTCGCGGCTGCGCCGTGACGGGTTACCGGTGGCGTGGCCTCCTGCGGCCTGGCCAGCCAGCCGGTGGTTTTTTCGACCCGTTCGATATAGCGCTCAATCAAGCGCTTCATGGCACTGCTGTCGAGCATCAGGAACGGCTGGCGCGTCCACAGCACCACTTTTTTCTGCTCGACAATCGCCGCAGTCAAGATCGGCGGGTGCTCCAGCCCCAACAAGTTGGTCTGCAACAGAATCGCCAGGGTCTGCGGGTCATCAAAGCGCTCCTCGGAAATCGGCAGCAGGCAACTGACGGTGAGGAAATCGGGCGGTGATTCGCGCAGTTCCACATTCAGCCCGCTGTCGAGGGTCATGACGTAGTTGGCGCTGTCTTCCAGGCCGCTGGCATCGACGCGCAGGTGCTGGAACACCGGCTGCAGGATTTGTTTCAATCGGCTTTGCATGGGTCAACCTCGATCATTACGGTTACGGTCCTGGCGCGAACCTTCGGCCTGGGCCGACGGGGTCCATTGGGTGACGACGTCCGACGTCTTGGTGCTCTTGGAGCCCAGGGCGCGCTTGAGACTGCCCAGCAGGGATGTCTGGGCCGCCACCACCGGCTCGCCTTTTTTGGCATCCAGGCCCAGTTGCTTCAGACGGTGCACAAACTGGTCCTGCGACAGGTCAAGATCAACCGTGTGCGAACGACCGTGGGTGTCCTTGCCGGTATACGCCACGCTCAAGTCTTTTGCGCCATGACGCTGGGCATACATGTATTCGGGGTATTTCTTGAGAATCGCGCCAGCGAGTTTTTTCGGATCCTTGGGCATTTCGGGATACGCCTTGGCGAAGTCCTGATCGATGTGCTCCTGACGAACCTTATCGTCGTAGATCAAGCGTGTGCGTACCCGCGGCGAGGCCGTGTCCGGCTCATAGGTATCGACGACATCCGGGTGGCGGCCCAGCAGCGCGTAGTCCTCACGGAGCATGGCCCGCCCGAACTCTACCCAGGGGTCCACAATCACCGTGCGGCCCATGCGCGCATCACCGATTTCGACAAACTGGTGATCCTGCTCATCCGACGACAAATGATTGACCGGCTGATTGACACCGGAAACGCCACTAAGCAAGGCCGCAATTGCTGCCATGTCACCGCAGCCACCGCCCTGGATGCGCGCAGCGGCGAGGGCAACATCGCCCAGATCGTTTTCTGTGCTCAGGGAGCCCCGCAATACCATCATGCGCTTGAACGAATCCCCTTCACTGGCAATCACGGCCCGGCGCTGGTTGCCCGCGCCCTTGCTCAAAATGCGCCAGGTATCGTCGATGACTTTGTTGCCGATCAGCAGCGCGTCCATCTCACGGGGGGTGACACGCTTTTCGGTTTTTTGCAGCGTGCCGCCTTCCAGCACGCGATTCATGGACACGCGAGTGTCGGGGTTTTCTGCAGACAAATGAGGCGCCGCCGCGAAGGGCGTAGCGGTAGAGTTCAAACGCATGAAGAGTTCCTTTCGCTCGCCGTGGAGCGACTCGGGGTGTTGACGCAGGGATGCTGCGCATAACGCCCGCAAAGCCTGTCGACAAGGCCTGGCGGCGGCTTTTAACGGGCGTAGACAGGTGAGTGTCGTGCAGGCTTGGGCGGTTCCCTCCTGGCACCGCAAAAACTGCCTTGCCGACCGATGGCACAGGCTGCGGCGCGGCCGGTGCCCTTCAGCCGCCCGTCAACCTGGACGCTTTGGCCCATACCCACGGGCGGCAAACAGGGCCTTGAGGTCGCTGGAGCGCAGTACGCCCTGGTCTACCAGCGGTTTGAGCACCTGTGCAAACGCCTGGATTTCTTCAGCGGATGCGCCGTCCAGGGCGTCTTCGGTCATCTCGGGGCCGCGTCCCAGCAACAGCGCTTTGACGTCGTCGCTGTCGAGGACCTTCAGCCGGTGGCTGCGCCCCAACTGATGCACGACGGCCGCGAAGGTGGCGAGGTCGGCATTGCACCAGAGCGTGTCGATCGCCGGTGTGTGGGCCGGGTTTGGCGCCGAGAAAATGGTCTTGACCTGGTCTGTGTTCAACAGGCCTTTTACCGCCGCATCGGTGACCTGGCCCATGAACGCCGAGACGGTGTTTGGCCGCTGGCTGAAGATCGCCTGGTTGAGCCCGCTGTTGCTCAACTCGCCCACCGTGGCCTTGACCTTGAACAACTCGAACAGGTCGCTGGAACTCAGCAGGCCTTTGCCGGCCAGGCGACGGGTGGCGGCCATCCAGGTCGACACGGCGTCAGTGCGGCCATTTTGCAGCGCCTCGAACAAGCCCGGAAACCCGCGATCCGTGGCCTGCAACATGGCTTTGAGGGTGGCCCCTCCTCGCGGGTTCGCGGCGACGGCCTTGCCCATCAGTTCCAGCAACAGGGCCGGATCGTCCCGGTTCAGCGCACTGCGAATAAACCCGGTCATCACTTCAAGCGCGTTGGAGCCAGCATGTGAGCGCAGGTTGGTCATGGCCTTGGCCGGGTCGAAAAAATCTGCCCGGGCATGCAGCGTAAACGCATGGCTGCCCTTGCGCCGGTAGCCCTCGAGCGGGATCTCAAGACGGCGCAGGGGGCTAAGGTCCTCAAGGTTCGCCGTCTCGACCCGGTAATGATTGGTGGTGACGTTGGGGTCATACAGGGTGGCGCACACCCGGCGCTGGTCCTTGATCTGAAAGTTCAGCGCCATGGCGTGGCTGCCCGACGTCAGCAGAAAATCGGCATTCGCCTGGCCTGTGCGCCGCAGGGTCTGGACGATATCCACCAGTTGAAAACGAAACATATCCGCAGTCACCACACTGGCGTTGCGCAAGGTGGCCGCGCCGGTCACGTGATTGAACGCCTGGTTCACCGCACGCAACTTGCCTTGGCCGAAGTAGCGCTTGATCGCCGCCTTGCTGTTGACCGCGCTCAAGAAGTCGGCTTTTTTCTCGCCATTGAAGTACTCGAAAGCCAGATGCCGACACGCGACGTGGCTGCGGCCCAGGTGAGAGTCGGCGTCCAGTTGCCGGGGGCCCAGGTCCACCTGGTTATTGAAGTTTTCATTGCGGCGCTTTTGCGGCTGGTACAGCGTGGTTTTAACGGGCGCAGAACCCAGGGTCATCCGGGCCAGGTCCGGCAGCAGCGCAGACGAGGACAAGCGCGGCTCCAATGACAGCGCCAGCGTATTCAACCGCGTGCGCGATGCGCCGATGGCGCGCTCCTGAAGGCTGTTTTGCCGGGCGGGCGCCGCCCGTGCAGGGGCGGCCGCCGGAGGCGGCAGCGTATCCGGGGTGACGGCGTCAGCGGGTGAATCGCTGACGATCAGGGGGGGTATTACACGCGCAGTGATCGTGGTCATGGCGGTCTGGACTCAAGGTTCGTTTGACAAAGACAGGTGAGCGTTGGCCTGGTGGCCGCAGGACCCGTGTGCATGCAACATCACCGTCCTCCTTGACAACCATCGCCGGTAAGCCGGCGATGGCGTTAGTGAAAGACCCGGGCCAATAACGATGTCTTCGCCGGTTTCCCCGCCAGCCCACGGGCGACGAAAAGCCCGTCCACGTCTTCCTGTTTCAACACTTTGCCGTCAATCAGCGGCTGCAATGCGCGCTTGAACGCGTCCATGTCACGGACACTCAACGTGCCCTTTTTCATCTTCGGCCCCTTGCCGAGCAACAACTCCTTGATGTCATCGGAGGCCAATACCTTGCGCTGATGGCAATCCTGCAACTGTTGCACCACGGCGGTCATGGAGCGGGCATCGGCCTGGTACCAGATTGTATGAATACCGAGGTTTTTAACCGAGTCAGCGGGCGAGAAGATGTCCTTGACCTGTGCCCGGGTCAATAAGCCCCGCGCCGCTGTCTCGGTCACCTGGCTCATAAAGGCCGTGATCACCGGGGTGTGTTTACCGGCCATGGCCAAAAACAGCCCGTTGGTTTTTTTACCGCCGGACTTCACCGTGGGCTTGCATAACTCAAACACGTCTTCGGGTTTGAGCGAGCCGCTCAAGGCCAGGTTGCGCACGCGGGCCATCCAGGTCGTCACGGTTTGCACCCGGTTGTTTTGCAGCGCCACCGCCATGCCAGACACACCGTTGGCGGCGGATTCAAAAGCAGCTTTCAAGTCGCGCCGATCCATGCGGTGGTCACGGTTGGCCTTGCCAAGCAACTGATCGAGCAGCGCGGGATCGTCCCGATCCAGTGCGTTGTGGATCGCCGAGGTCAGTACCTGCAGCGGTGGCGAATCCTGGGAGGCGCGCAGGCTCTCCAGCGCACGGTCGGAGGTGAAGAACGGTGCCTGGGCGTGCAGGATAAACGCATGGCTGCCCTGCATCCGATGGTGATGCAGCGGGAGGTCGAGTGACTCCAGGGCTTTGCCGTCATCGAAGTCGCGGGCCACCACCCGATAATGGTTGGTGGTCAGGTTCGGCTCATACAGCGTCACGCACACGCGGCCCTGTTCCTTGATCTTGATGTTCAGTGCCCACACATGATCGCTCGAGGTGATGAGCAGGTCAGTGTTACGCGTCCGGTTGTGGGTCATGATCTCGGCGATGTCCATGATCCGTTCGGGAAATGCATCCGCTGAGACCACACAGGAATTGTGCAGGTTTGCAGCGCCCGTCAGGCGGTTGAAGGCCAAGTTGGCCGAGCGCAACCTGCCGTTGGAAAAGTACTGCTCGATGCCAGCCTTGCTGCCAACCCTTTGCAAGAAATCCGCTTTTTTGGGGGTGCTGAAATACTCAAAGGCCAGGTGCCGACACGCCACCTCCGTTCTCGCCATGAACGTGTCGGTATCACCTTCGTGGTCAGGCAAGACCACTTGGGTATTGAAGTTTTTTTGGGGCCGCTTGGTGGGCTCGTAAAGCTGGTCTTTGGCGACCGCAGCCCTCGCAGGATGAGCCGCCTGCCCGGAGGAAGACGGCGCACGCGGCACCACCGACACTACACTGCCCGCCGTACCGGCCGAGAGCGCCAGGGTGTTCAACTGCGTACGCGATGCGCTGATCGCGCGCTCCTGCAAACTCTGCGGGCTGGCCGCCTCGGCGGACACGGGTGCTTGCCGGGGCGGCGCGGGCGCGGCCTGTGCGGCAACCGACGGTGCGGGTGGATTGAACGGGGCAACCGGCGGCAATGAGGAACTGATCTTGGGCATAGAACCTTGAATTGGACGCAAACTGGTGAGTGTCGTCCAGGCCCGTACAGGTTCCAAAACTGGCTAAAACGCCTGCCTACGCCGGGGCAGGCATCCGGTTATTTACTTGCGAAAGCCATGCGCCGCCAGGAGGCTTTTCACATCGTCCTTGTTCAAGGCCCCACTGCGCACCAGTGGCCGCAAGGTTTTTTCAAATGCCTTGACGGTATCCGTGGAGGCGCCGGACAACGCCGACCGGTTCATCCCCCGCGCGTCCCCCACTACCGTTTGCCGGATATCCGCGGCACTGAGCAGGTTGTGCTGCTGGCAGCGCTCCAACTGCTGTACCACGGCTTTGAACGTCTTGTGGTCGGCGCTGTTCCATGACGCCTCAATGCCCGGCGTGCCGGTTTCATCCGGGGCGGCGAAGAGCGCCTTGAGCTGCACCGGGGTCAAATGGCCCGCTATCGCCGTGTCGGTGGCGTTGGCCAGAAATACCGACACCGTCCCGGCCTTTCTGTCCACCATGGCCAGGTTCAAGCCACTGCCGGGTTGCCCCGGCCCCTGGGCCTTGAACAACTCAAACACCTGGCTGGACGTGAGCAAGCCCTTGGCCGCCAGGCTACCCACCGCATGCATCCAGGCATCCACGATGTGCGCCCGGCCATTTTGCAGCGCCAGCACCACACCGGGAGCGCCCTGATCAACCGCGGCCAGCGCCTGTTGCAGCGCCGGCCCACCGCGGCGGTTGTCCTGCACGGCCTTTTGAATGAGCTGCATCAGCAGGCCTGGATCGTTGCGATCAAACGCCTGCCCCATAAAAGAGGTCATCACCTGGGCAGGCGTCGACTTGGACCCGCTGGCCATGTTGGCCAAGGCATTGGCTGGGCTGAACAGGTCCGTTTTGGCATGGAGCGTGTACGCATGGTTGCCGTCATTGCGATAGGCCGCAATCGCTTTGGTGATCGTGCGCAGCGCCGCATCCTTGAAGTCCGTACCTTCGACCCGGCAATGGTTGGTGGTGTTGTTGGGGTCGTAGAACGACAGGCACACCCGCCCCTGGTCCTTGATCTGGATGTTCAGCGCCATCACATGATCCGTATTGGTCACCAGGAAGTCGGCGTTGCGCTGCTGGTTGAGGGTCATGGCCTTGGCGATATCCATCACCTGTGCATCGAACCGGTCCACCGACACCACGCTGGAATTGCTCAGGGTGGCCGCCCCTGTCACCCGCAGATAATCCTGATTGGTCGCGCGCAATGTGCCGCCGGCAAAGTACCCGGCGATGGCGGCGTGGTTCTTGACCGCGTCCAGGAACGCCGCCTTTTTCGGGCTGTTGAAGTACTCGATCGCCAGATGCCGGCACGCGACATGCGTCGCTCCCAGGCTGGAGTCGTCATCGATCTCGCTGTGGGGCAGCACCACCTTGCCGTTCAAACGGTCGTTGCGGCGTTTGCCCGGCAGGTAAAGCTGGTGCTTGGGCTCGACACGGCGGCCAGCGGAACTCCCCGGCAGCGCCCGACTGGACGACGGCGCCGCGCGCACCCCGGAACGTGGCGCGTTGGACAGTTCAAACGTGCCCAGGCGAGTGCGCGATGCGCTGAGCGCATGCTCCTCAAGGCTGCGTTGCGTGGCCGCAGGCGCGGCCGGTTTTTGCGCGTTGACCGGCGCAGGCTCCGGGGCGACAGGCTTGGCAGGCTGCTCGCTGAAGAACAGGGGCGAGGTCGATGCCGCGTTGATCGTGGTCATGGATAAACATCCTGTACAAGCTTCGGAGGATCAGATGGAACGCTTCTGGGCACAAACCACCGACGTGGCGCGTGCGTAGGCATCCAGTTTCTACCGGATGAATTCGACGCTTTATACACCCTCTCACTGTCTTACTGGATGAAGTACGACAGCGGGCTTAGACGCGTTAAGTGATCGGCGCCCGTCGGGTATCTTGCTGTTAGATTCACATATGCTATTCTGCCGCCGCTGTGACTACCCACGTGGCACAGTGTTGTCAAACTTGGAAGTTTGACCGTCATCGTCTAACCATGACGCGCCCCTCAAGGACATGAAATGAAGTTGGCCCCGCCCTGTTCGCTGTCGATCTGCTGCACTTATTTAAAACGCACTGCGTACAGGACGGCTGTTCTGATGACTGTCGTGCCCAACTATTGTTCTTCAGGGGCTGACCGGTTGTAAGTTCCCGTTCGGACACCCTCCCCCACCACTCTGCACCCCTGATCCAGCAACAGCGGTCACGCTGATGCCGTGGGTGCGTGCTTGTATCATTAATGGAATATGTAGGTATTGCATGGACACGCAACATGTTTTCACGTTGACAGACAGCGAAAGGAATCGCCTGGGTAAAGCCTTGAGCGACATTGCCTACGACCCCCACGGCAGCCTGCGCTACATTACCGACCTGCGCATCATGGCGCTGTCGATCCTGCCGCGCCGTCTGATTGATGTACTGGCTGAACAACGGGCGTCGATCAGCCCGCGCCCTTATCTGGTATTCAAGAACTTGCCCACGGATGAGCAAGTATTCAGTACCCCTGACCCGCAAGTGTTCTCGCCCGGGTCGAAAAGTCACTGGATCAGTGAAAACCTGATCATGACGTTTGCTTCGTTGATCGGAGAGCCTTACTCGATCGACTTCGAAGGCTCCGATATCGTGAACAACCTGATTCCGACCAACACTGCCAAACGTGAATACACGGGCCTGGGCTCTGAAGTCGAGTTGGACTTTCATATCGAGAACGCCGCACTGCGCTTCATGGAAGACTTCAACTTCTCGCCCTTGGGCTTGTTGCTGACCGGCGTGCGCCATGACCCGCAAGGCCCCTTGACCCGCCTGGCCGATGCGCGTGCCGCGCTCAAGCGTCTGTCGCCCGACGATGTGGAATGCCTGCGTACCCCGGCGTTCCGCATCAAGGTGCCTTACCGCTGGCGTCGTGGCGAGATCATGCAAACCGAGCCGACCGCGCTGGTACGCGGCCACCTGGATCTGCCCGAGGTCAGTGCCGTGTTTTACCCGGACATGGTCGAGCCACTGACGGCCGCTGCGGCAACGGCAATGAACAACTTCTACGCGGCCATCAAGGCAGTGTCTTTTGGTGTGGACATCACGCCGGGCAGCCTGGTGTATATCGACAATCGCTTTACCTTGCATTCGCGTGACAAGTTCAGCGGCTCTTTCGACGAGGCCGGGAACCCCATGCGTTGGGTACAACGCGTGTTCATTTCCCCTAACTTGTGGAATCACCGGAATCTGACGCAAGTGAAGTCGCGTGTTTTCCAACCTGTGGAGGCCCAGGCATGCTGACTACCTTCTTATCCATCCTGCCGATCTTTCTGTTGATCGTGGCTGGCTACCTGGCCAAGCATTATTTTCTGACCGACGAGGGGTTCTGGAAAACTGCGGACAAGGCGGTTTATTACCTGTTCTTCCCGTCGCTGCTGGTACTGGAAATCAGCCACGCCAACTTTGATGGCGACGCGACGACCCATGCCCTCGCCGCGACGGTGGGCGGCACGGTGATCGTGGCGGCGGTCATCCTCATCGGCCAGCGCATCGTCAATGTAAAGAACGACCTGTTCACGTCCATCTTTCAGGGCGGCGTGCGCTACAACTCCTACGTGTTCATCGCGCTGTCGCAATCGCTGTTCGGCACCGAAGGCGTTGCACTCTCGGGGGTGTTCGTCGCTTACATGATCGTGCTGACCAATGTCATGAGCGTGCTGTTGATGAACCACTACGGCACCGGCGGCAAGAAATCGGTGGCCGGTAGCGTGCTCGCGTTGGTGAAGAACCCGTTGATCATCGCCGCCTTGCTGGGCGTGGTGCTTAACCTCGCCGGGGTCAGCATCGGCGGTGCGATCCGGCAGTTCCTTGCTTACCTGGGCAATGCCGCCACGCCATTGAGCCTGATGTCGGTGGGCGGCGGGCTGGTGCTGAGCATGCACGCCAGCCGCACGATCGCCACGGCCTATGCCACGGCATTGAAACTGCTGCTGTTGCCCATCTGTACTTTCGTGCTGTTGAAGGCCCTGGGTGTGTCCGGTGTTTCAGCCAATATCGCCTTGTTGTATGCCACCGTTCCCTGTGCCGGCAACGCTTATATCCTGGCGCGGCAAATGGGCGGCGACGCTGAAGCGATGGCCTCGATCATTACCTGGACCACCCTGTTTTCGGTGGTCACGGTGACCGTGATCCTTGGCACGTTCCTGATCTGATGGGCAACCGCCGGTGCCTGTTCATCCAAGCCCTATAGAAACGACGAGTCGATGATGAATGTATTGATACCTGACGATTATCAAGGTGCCGCCGCAGCAATGCCCTGCTTGCAGATGATGGCGGCGCACACGGTCACCTGCCTGGGCGACCTCACCCGAGAGAGGCAGCCCGAGGCGATTCTGGCTCAGACCGAGTGCCTGGTGCTGATCAGGGAGCGAACGCCGGTGGACAAGGCGCTGCTCGGGAAAATGCCGAACCTGCGGATCATCAGCCAGACCGGTCCTGCGGGGCGACATATCGACATGGAGGCTTGCACGGCGGCAGGGGTGGTGGTGATGGAAGGCGTCGGCTCACCTCACGCACCGGCCGAACTGGCCTGGCTGCTGATCATGAGCGGCTTTCGGCGGCTTCATGAAGCGGTCACGGCGTTTCAGGACGGCCAATGGCAAGTCAACAGCGGCCGGGAGTTGCACGGCCGAACGCTGGGTATTCTGGGCTTTGGCAAGCTGGGCAAGCGGGTGGCCGGTTTTGCGCAGGCGTTCGGGATGCAGGTGCAGGTCTGGGGCAGCGAGCGGGCGCGAGAAGAGGCAGTCAAGGCCGGCCATACGGCCTGCGAGACACGCGAAGCGTTCTTTTCCAGCAGCGATGTGATCACCCTGCACCTGCGACTGGCCGACCCGACACGCGGCGCCATCACGTTTGAGGACCTGTCGCGGATGAAGCCCGAGTCGATGCTGGTCAACACCAGCCGCGCCGAACTGATCGCACCCGGCGCCCTGGAGCGCGCGCTACGCCTGGGCAGGCCCGGTTATGCCGCCGTCGATGTGTACGAGTCGGAGCCCATCTACGACCGACAGCACCCGTTGATGCAGTTGCCGAACGTGTTGTGCACCCCGCACTTGGGGTATGTGGCTGAACAGAGTTACGACGCGTACCTGCGCAGCGCCTTCGCCAACATCCTGCGGTTCCTGTCGGGCGATCACAGTCTGGTGCTTAACCCGAGCGCCCTGAACAAACAGGGTTGAGGGGGGTGGGGACTGGTTTAAAGCGTTGACGATGACCTGCCGCTGAGGAAGTGGGCAGGTTATCGGCGGGGCTACCCGTGGGAAGACGCTTGTGAAATCAGATACAAATGGTGCTTGAAAAAAGGAGCGCGAGGGCTTGCTGGACTGTAGGGGCTGCTCCCGTTTTTTTGCTATTTTCCTGATTTGCGCTTTCTGAAAAATAAATCGACTGCCGGGAAGAGAAAAATCCACTGAGCCCTTAAAGACGCGGTAAAAAATAGCGAAAAAACTTCACCGCCTCTCACTTCTCCGATTAACGATGAGTTTTTAAAAACGCTCTTTTTTATAGGCGGCGGTATTAATCGTACCGCGGCCACGCCCTAAAAACGGATATGAAAAGAACGCAAAAAACACTCTTATTCGGGGGACTTATTTAACTTAATGGTGCACATTATTGGTTAGCGTCATCGCTCAGTTACTTGCCATCGAGCTTAACCATAAAGCGCCGCCGACCCAGCGGCGAAATGTAGATTCGACGCCCCCCAAGCGAGTGACAGTCTTCGATAAGACCGTAGTCTTGATCGAGCAAGAGGGCTGAGGGCTCGCGCTTGACCTGAGCGGAAAAGGAACGAAGTCGCGTGGTCATCAGCCCCTCTATCTGGCGCGCAATCCCGTTTGAATGGGTGCCCGACCCCATTAGAGCACTACACTGTGAACCTACGCTGCTTTCAAGAACGCTCACTCCAGCCGCTCAAGCAGAGCAAAAATTTATGGAACTTACCTTCGCTACCTTTTCACTCACTTTTTTCAGACTTCGATGCATTCCATCGCTCGTCTGCCCGATCAAGATGATGAGCAAGGTGGTTAACGTGACCAAAGTAACGTCCCATTCAATATCCCACTCTCACAACGCCCCCAGCCACCTCGGAACGGATAGCCCTAGTGTGCTGTTTTCGAAATAATTTACTTATTGACTACGGCTTCAAGTGCCTCGCGCGCACG
>NZ_JBSVWN010000033.1:0-65622 GCF_054071325.1 Pseudomonas sp. SDO5215_S409
GCCTGCCTGACGGCAGGCCGTTACCGGCCCGCACACAAAAAATCTGACAGTCCCTGTGAGGGGGGCGCACTAATGAAACTCTACTGAATTTTTTCAAATACGATGCAGCGTTTGCTCTTCCCTGTCAGTCGACTGTCAGTTGATTTTGATACGTGCAAACACCTTGGAGAATCACAGAGCTCTGCAAGTGTGCGTATATCCTGCGTAACTCGAAACGATATTTTGTGTTCCTCGAGTAACTTTTCCAACGTGCCCCAATGCAGAGCAAGGAGCAAGTTCGGTTTTTTTACTCATTGAACTCTACACCTTGCGCTTCAAGAAGGCTGAGTGCATCCCACAGCGCTTGAAGTCGCTTGGATCCTCCCGTGGAGCCTTTGCCGATCGTTTCAAGCGCTGGCAGCGACGGCCAGAGGCTAGGCTCAATGATCCTAGTGGTCAATAAAAATGCCGGCGGAAAAAGTCGGCCGAAAAATCACTTATCCCCCTCCCGCCGACGGGGTTTGCGTCCTTTTTTGTGCAAACTCAGATGTAGTGCAAACGAACCGGCAAAAGCCCCGCCCTGATTCCATCAGCGAGGCTGCGCACTTGCGCACCTGAAAATCCCTATTGAAACGTCATTCAACCGGTGTAATTACCAACCGCTCAATCAAAAACCTGTCCCCCGTCTTCACCGTCCATTGTTGGCGCAGTTTGCGATGGTAAAGATGGCTGTCACTTCGGCTCTGCCACCCGCTCAACTGATCGCTGTCCGGTCGCACTTCCCCGTACCAATCAATCACAAAATCCACGCTGTATGTCTGCGAAGAAATAGGCTCGACCTTAATCGCCGTCAAGTCGTGAAAGTTCCACAGCGTCTGGGCCATAAGGTTGTTGTACCAGCCGGCAAAAGCCGCATGGCTGGTGAGCGGCGCCATGCCGGGGACTACGACGGACATGTTGTGGTTATCCAGGTGCGCCAGGTAGTAATCCACGCGGGAGGCGTGTTCAAACTGGGTAAACCACTGGTAGACGAACTGGCGCACATCGTTGCGGTTAATGGCGGCGAGCCCGTCTTGAGGTTTGAACTGACGGGCTTGTTGTTCGTACTGCGCAAGGGGCACGGCGGTCTGGGTTGGATGAGGGGAGGCGCCGCTGCATCCGGCCAGCGCGATGGCGAGGCCAAGGGTGATTGCAGAGGCGGTGAGGGCGTTGAGTCTGGACCGGGGGGTCGATGAATGGGGGTTCATGGCATCTTCGCTGTGGGTGAATGACAGGAAGTAGCCTATGCAGCGGTGGTTGGCTTAAAAAGGGTTGAACGCTGCAAGGGTTTTGAAGGGGGGCTTCAGTGTAGCCGCAGCCATTACGCCACGGCCCCGCAACCCCGCCCGCTAAATATGCAACCAGGCCAACCCGCCCAGCACCACGCTCACGCTGGCAGCGGTGTACGACAGCCGCTTGAGCCACTCCCGCCGTGTCAACAGGGTGATCGCGGCCAACGAAATGGCGATTTGAATCGCGGTCATCGCCTGTGCCCAGCGGTGGTGTTGGTGCAGCATTTGTTCGGACTTTTCGTCCCATTCCCGTGAGGTGGCTTCGAGTTTTTCCGCCTGTTTACGCACTTCTTCCTTCTGGCTTTTGTAGCGCTGGACTTCGTCGCTGTAGTGCGCCGCGTCGACACCCGGGATGTGCGCGGCCAGTTCGGCGAGGTTTTGTCGGCTGGATTTGGCCTGGTAGTAGTTCCACTGGTTGGCGGCTTCGGTCTTGAAGATGGCCGCGTTGTTTTTGTCCATGGCCGCTTCGCTTTCGCTGGAGCCGGCCTGGTAGCTGAGCATGGCGCCGACGGTGGCCATGATGGCGGTCATCACGGCGATGCGGCTGGCAAAACGGTCGCCACGGGCGTGGGCATGTTCGGTGGTGTGTTCCACGTGCTTTTCGTGGGGGCTGGGCACTTCGAAGGCTTCGGACATGGGGGCGGTCTACATGCAATCAGGGGAGGTTGATTCTTTATCAGCAAAGCTGTCGCGATGCTGTACGTAATGCTGCAAAAGGGCCATCAACCCCGGAACTCGTGCTTCAGGTAATCGATAAACACCCGCAGTTTTTTCGGCGTGTTTTCACGGTTGAAGTAGTACAGGTACAGGGCGCTGTGGGCGATCCAGTCGTCCAGCACTTGCACCAATTCGCCACTGTGCAGGTACTGCTCGACGCTGGAGCGCGCGGCGTAGGCGAAGCCAAAGCCGTCCAGTGCGCCGCGCAGCATCAATTCGATGTCATTGGTGGCCAGCCTGCCCTTGACGGTGACGCGCAGGTGTTTGCCGGCTTTTTCAAAGTCCCAGCGGTGCAGCAGGCCGGTCTGCGCGCTGCGGTAATTGACGCATTCGTGGGCCAGTAAATCGTTGGGGTGGGTCGGTACGCCGTGCTCCTTGAGATAGCCGGGCGTGGCCACCACCACGAAGCGAAGTTGCGTGGCCACCGGCAGCACCACCATGTCTTCGGCCAGCACGTGGTCGTAGCGGATGCCCGCATCAAAGCCTTGCGCCACGATGTCCACCAGGCTGTTGTCCACCGCCACTTCCAGGTTGATGCCCGGGTGTTTGCGCAAAAAGCCTTGCAGCATCGGTTGCAGCACCATGCGGCTGGCAGTGGAGGGCACGTTGAGGCGCAGCGTGCCGCTGGCGTCGCGGGTGGCGGCGGCAGCGCTTTGCAGGCTGGTGTGCAGTTCTTCCAGCAGGGGCGTGATTTTCTGGATCAACTCCTCGCCGGCTTCGGTCACGCTGACGCTGCGGGTGGTGCGGTTGAGCAGGCGCACGCCCAGCTGTTTTTCCAGGGCGCCTACGCGTTGGCTGACGGTGGACACCGACAGGCTGCTGGCGTCGGCGGCCTGGGTAAAACTCTTGGCGCGGGCCACTTGCAAAAACAGCTGCAGCTGCTGGAAATCGGGCATGTCCATTGTGTGGTTTTTCCGAAAGGGTCTTGCGGATTATGCATCTTTTTAACAAAAAAGCCCGGGGCCATACTTTTTCCACACCCAAGAGGATTGCCCATATGACCGCTTCCACTGCAAAACCCGTTTGGTTCATCACCGGTTGCTCCACCGGTTTCGGGCGCCAGCTGGCGCTGCACACCTTGCGGCTCGGCTACCCCACCGTGGTCACCGCGCGGGACCCGCAACAGGTCGCCGACATCATCGTCGGCCACGAAGACCATGCCCTGGTGCTGGCGCTGGATGTGACGGACCCGGCCCAGGTCGAGACGGCTGTGCAGGCAGCCCAAGATTACTTTGGCCACATTGATGTGCTGGTCAACAACGCCGGGATCGGTTACTTCGGCGCCTTTGAAGACAGTGCGCTGGATGAAGTGCGACGCCTGTTTGAAATCAACGTCTGGGGCCTGAGCGCCATGACCCGTGCCGTGTTGCCGGGCATGCGTGCGCGCCGCAGCGGTACGGTGGTGAACATTTCGTCGGTGGGCGGCATCGCGGCGTTCCCGAGCATGAGCTTCTACAACGCCAGCAAGTTTGCCGTCGAGGCGCTGTCCGAATCGCTGGCCCAGGAAGTCGCCCCGCTGGGGATCAAGGTGTTACTGGTCGAGCCGGGCCCCTTCCGTACCGACTGGGCCGGGCGTTCGGCCAACGAGGCGCCGCACGCCATCGCCGACTACCAGGACACCGCCATTGCCCGGGCGGGCAATGTGCGCCGCATCGACGGCAAGCAGCCGGGCGACCCGGTGCGGGCCGCGATTGCCATCGTCAACACCGTGCAGGCCCAAAACCCGCCGCTGCGCTTGCTGCTGGGCAAGGCCGCAGTGGGTTTTGCCCGCGCCAAGGTCAAGGCCCTGGTCACCGACTTTGAAGGCTGGGCCGAGGTGAGCGCGGGCGCGGATTTTCCCGAGTAACCCGGGCCCCTCATTTGGCAAACACCATCGGCACGGTAAACCGCGTCTTGCTCCCCGCGGGCGGGCGCGGCACCGGCGAGGCGCGGGTGATCATGTCCAGGGCGGCGGCGTCCAGGTCGGCCACCCCTGCCGAACGCACGATGCTGGACGCGATGACCTTGCCATTGCTGTCGATCTCGAACCGCAGGTACGCCACGCCCCGGTCGCCCCGATCGCGGGCGTTTTGCGGGTAGCGTTTAAAACGCTCCAGGTGGGCCAGCAACTCGGCCTCCCATTGCACCTTCAAGGCCGGGTCGGCCGTACCGCGTGAGGACTGATCCGCCGCGGTGCTGTCGGCGGTGCGCGCATCGAGTTTGGGCGGCGCAGTGGTGGCGGAGGGCGCGGATTGTTCCTGCGGCGGTTGAGGTGCGGTGGCGAAGTCGGCGGCGTGTTCCGGTGCGGACGCATGAGTGCCTTGGGCCGCGTCCTGGAGCGGGGACGTGGCCTGCCGGGTGGGGCTCGGTCTGGGGCTGGGCACGACCTTTTTCGTCAGCACGGTTGGCGGCTTTTGCGACGGCGTATTCAGTTGTTTCTGTACCACCTTGTCGGGGGCCACTTGCAGATCTTCTTCCACGGCTTGCGCCACCGGGGCGGCGGCCAGCTCTATCATCATGGCGGCGGGCGCCGCTTCGCTCACCGCCACCACAGGGTTATACAGCAGCCACGCGGTGAGGCCCGCGTAGGTGCTGAGGGTGATCAATGTTGCGACGCTCCAGAGCGTTTTACGCGAGGGGTTCAGGTAGTCGGCAGTCATAAAGGTCAACGTAAAACGGGACGCCGATGAAGGGCGTCCCGTGATTCAACGAACGGCCGCGTCAGAACTTGACGGTCAGCCCTGTGCGTAAAGTGCGCCCCGGTGCGGGCATGAAGCTTTGCGCCAGCGGGTCCAGGTAATAAACGTTGGTGAGGTTCTGTACCGCGAAGTCCACCTGCGTGCCCTTGACGATTTCAAAGCTGGCGAACAGGTCATAGATCGCCGACTTCTGGTAATAGACCTGGTTGGTGGTGATGCCGTTGTTCCAGGCCTTGTCCAGCTTGGCGGTGGGCGCGCTGTTGTAGACCATGCGCCCGCCCAGCACCAGGCGGTTGTCGAACCAGCGGCTGCCCAGCGTGGTGTTGATCGAGTATTTGGGCGGGTTCTGGGTGTTGGTGTAGGAACCCGGGAAGCCGCCGTCGACGCAGTCTTTGGAGGGCGTACCGTCGTCGCGCAGCTTTTGCGCCAGCTGCGGTGCGCAGGTTTTGGCGTTCAGGTAATAGGTGGCCGAGACGTCGGCGAACACCCGGCCCCGGTCATAGCTGGTCTGCAGCTCCAGGCCCTTGACGGTGAAGCTGTCCACGTTCAACAGGTTGCCAGCGGAGATGTCCTGATAGTCGCGGGTGATGTAGTTCTCGATCTTGTTGTTGAAGTAGGCGAGCTTGGCGGCGGCGGTGTCGCCGTCCACCCACCAGTCGTTTTTCAGGGTGCTCACGCCCAGTTCCCAGTTCTTGCTGCGCTCGGGCTTGATGCCTTCGCTGGGCACGGCGGCGGTGAACAGGCCCAGGGTGGACTCGAACAGGCTCGGCATGCGTACGCCCTCGTTGTAATTGAGGTACACGAAGCTTGCGTCGGTCAGGTCGAACTTCACGCCGAACGACGGCGCGAAGGCATGGTCCCGGCGTTCGATGGGCTTGGCGTAGCTGTAGCTGGTGGCGTATTTCTGCATCTCTGGATCGTCGGCATCGATACGGTCGTAGCCGGTGTTGCCCACGGTGCCTTTTTCATAGGGCGTGGCGTTGAGCGAGTCCTGGGTGAAATTGCCTTGCTGGTCGGGGCGCCAGTACACGTAGCCGATGCGCTCTTTGCCTTTGTACAGCCAGGTCCAGCGCACCGGGCGGGTGCCAAACGTGGCCGGGCTGGCCAGGCGGTTGTGGTCCTTGCTGTGGAACTCGCTGTAGCGCCCGCCCAGGGTGAAGGTCAGGCGCTGCACCGGTTTCCATTCAAGGGAACTGACCAGGCTGCCTTCCTGGCGTTCGCCACTGCGGATGAAGCGGTTTTGCTCCAGGTCCGATTGCAGCACGGGGGAGTTGTCGTCCGGGCCGATCTTCTCGCGCTGGAACGAGCCGCCATACGACCAGGCGAATTTACCGGCGCCGGTATCAAAGCGCGACGTGTTGTTCACGTCCACGCCCCAGCGGTTGTCCTTGGTGCGGTTGCGCAGGGCGTCCTGGTAGCCGTCTTCGCCCAATTGATCGGGCTCGCCTTCGTAGCCGAACAACGGCGTGACGGTGCTCAAGCCGTTGAAGGCTTCGCTCTGGGCCTTGGTGGTCCAGGCGTTTGCGCTCAAGTCCAGCAAGGGGTTGTCATCGGGCTTGTAGGTGTAGCGCGCGGTGTAGGCGTTGATGCGCATGCTGCCCGGTTGCCACTGCGGGACGGTGCCGGAGGTGTTGCGGATGATGCGCGAGGGCATCACTTCACCGTACTCGCCGTCGCTGTAGCGGTAGGCCAGTTCCAGCGCCTGGTCGGGCGAGGGCTTGATGATGGTTTTGAGCAGCACCGACTCGGTGTCGGTGGAGGTGTTGAGCACTTCGTTGCCGGCCTTGAACACCTTGGCCGGGCTGTTGGCTTCCTGGGTCACCAGGATGTATTTGCGGGTTTTGGGGTCCCATTTACGCACTTGCTGGAACACTTGGTATTTCTTGAAGCCCTTTTTGCCCGCGTAGTAGTTACCGCTTTCACGCTGGGTGTAGGCCGCCACGATATCCACGGTGTCGCTGGTGCTGGCAAAGGCCACGCTGGCGGAGTGGGCCTGGGGGTCGAACAGGCCGTTGCTGCCGGTGCGCGGGGTGGCGTTGTAGGTGCTGGGGCGCTCGACGCTGTTGCTGGAGAAGTCGCCTTTGAGGCGCACGCCCACGGTTTCGCCGTCCTTGAGGATGTCTTTGGGCTGCAGGGTTTTCATCTTGACGATACCGCCGATGGCGCCCGCCGCGTCCGCCTCCAGGCTGGGGCCCTTGTTCACGGTGATTTCGCTGATCAGGTCCGGGTCGATGTAGCTGCGTTGCTGCATGCCGCCGTAACCGCGGTAGGCGTCGATGGCCTGCTGGCTGCCGTCGATGGTCACCGGCACACGGCTCTGGCCTTGCACGCCGCGGATGTTCACATCCAGCGCGCCGCCGTTGCGGGTGTCGCCGGTCTGCACGCCGGGCACGCCCTTGAGGATGTCGGCGGGGGAGGAGCCGCGAAAGCGGTTGAGGGTTTCACCGGAAATGAACGCGCTGGAACCGGCCCGGGTGTACACCTGCGCGGCGGCGCCGTTGAGGCGGCTGGCCTGGCCGCCCTTGATGGTGACGGGGCCTAGCAACTCCGACTCGTCCAGTTCGCCTTCGAGCGGTGCGGCGGCGCGACGGCTCAGGATCAGGCTGCGCTGGCCGTCGATTTTCCAGCTCACCGGGGCGTCTTCCAGCAGGCGTTGCAGGGCCTGTTCCTGGGTGAAATTGCCGCGCAGGGCCTGGGCTTGCAGGCCGTCTACCAGGCCGGCCTCCAGGCCCAGTTGCAGGTTGGCCTGGCGCGCGAAGGTGCTCAGCGCGGTGGTCAGCGGTTGGGCGGGAATGTCGTAGAAACGGGTGGCCTGATCACGTGACGCGGCCGCAGGTTCTGCCGCCACTGCGAGGGCCGGCTGGCAAATTGCGCCGTTGATTGCCACGCACAAAATGGCCAGTGCCATCGGTGCCCGTGAGTGCGGGGCAGGTGATCGGTTACCCATGTTTCATCGCCTTTGCGTTTGGTATTGCGAGTCATTCGCAATACAAGGAGCTACAAAGACGAACACCGTTGGGATTTTTTTCAGAACCGACACAATTATTTTTCAGGGCGCGGTTTTGGCGCTGCCGAGCACGGTGAGCAGGGGCGAATACTGGCGCACTTCACCGCCGATGGGCGCCACCAATGCCTGCAGGGCGCGCTGGGTGTCGCGCAGGTCGTAGAGGCCGGTCACGCGTTTGTTCGCAAGCGTAGGGTCCTGGATCACGATCCAGCCGCGCTGGTAGCGGTCCAACTGTTCCACCACTTGGGCGACGCTGACGTTTTCAAAAAACTGCACGCCGTTGATCCAGCCCGCCACTTCGCCGGGGGCCACTGACGACTGCGTGGCTGCGCCGCTTTGCCGGTCGATCCACACCCGCTGCCCAGCGCCGAGCCGGTAGCGGGTGTTGACGCCCACAGTGCCGTCGCGCACTTCCACGGCCAGGCCGTCCTGGCGGCGGGCCACGTCAAACGCGGTGCCGAGCACGCGAATCAGCGTGTCGTCGCTGCGCACTTCAAAGGGCTTTTTGGCGTCATGCACCACGTCAAAAAACACTTCGCCCTGCACCAGCGTGACCTGGCGTTGCGAACCGCTGAACACCACGTTGACCGCACTGTGCGGGGCCAGTGTCAGGCGGCTGCCGTCGCTCAGCGTGACCTCGCGGGTTTGCGCGGTGGTGGTGCTGTAGTCGGCGCGCCAACCGGGGTTGAGCAGCAGCGCGGCGGCCACCGCCACCGCGCCCACGCACGCCGCCGCCAGCAGCGGCAGGCGCGGGCGGGCAGGGCGCGGCCACTGGTGCCGGGTGGTGGCCGGTTGCACGGCAAGGCTGTCCCACGCCTGGTTGACCTGGGCCCAGGCGTCGAAATGCTCGGCGTCGCTGTGTAGCCAGCGGTCGAACTCAGCGAAACGTTCAGGCCGGGCTTGCAGGTCCAGCAGCCACTGGCCGGCGTCTTCCAGGCTTTTTGCCGAGACGGTCCCGGGCGGGTGGGCGTCATGCATACGGGCGTTCCTTACTGTGCGCGCCGTGGGTGGCGACACTTGAGGCCAGGTGCACAATGGCGTCCCTGACCAGGCGATGGGCGGTGGAAAGCGAGATATTCAGATGATCGGCGGTTTGCTGCAAGGTGAAGCCGCCCAGGCGATGCATCTCCACGGCCAGGCGCATGAGCTCCGGCAGGCTGGCCAGGGCGGCGGCGATGCGGCTGGCGTCGTCACCGTGCACCACGCGTTGCTCTGGTGACAATTGCTGGCCGGGGCGCATCCACGATGGCGGCATTTTCTGTTGGCGCTTTTCCGTGGCCTGGCGGCGCACCGCGTCCAGCGCCAGGTTGCGCACGATGCGGTACAGGTACGCCACGGGTTGCTCCACCGGGTCTTCGCCGCTGCCGCAAAACCGCAGGAAGGCGTCCTGCACCACGTCTTCGGCGTGCGCGCGTTCGCCCACCACAACCTTGGCGTAGTTGATCAGCGCGGGGCGATGGTCGAGGTAGAGTTGCAGCCGGGCGGCGTTGTCAGTCACAGCGAAACTCAACAGGAGATCAGCGTCTGGAAGCGCGGCGACGGTAATTTAACTGAGAGTAATTATCAATACCAATGCTCAACGGTTGCCTGCGCAGGACAGGGCCCGTTATTGTGCTGAACCCTTTTAGTCCCCTGCCTACGGATCTGTTGTGATGAATGCACCGCGTACTGCTGCCCCGATCAAGGCTGTCATCTTCGATATGGACGGCTTGTTGCTGGACACTGAAGGCATCTACACCGAAGTCACACAGATCATCGCCGAACGTTACGGCCGTACCTATGACTGGAGCATCAAGCAGCACATCATCGGCCGTGGCGCCCAGGACCTGGCCGACTACGTGGTCAAGGCCCTGGACCTGCCCATTACGCCTGCCGAATTCCTGGTGATTCGCGAACCGCTGATGAGCGAGCGCTTCCCCAAGGCATTGGGCATGCCGGGCGCCGAAGCGCTGGTACGGCATTTGAAGGCCCACAACATTCCGATTGCCGTGGGCACCAGCTCGTCGCGCAATTCCTTTGCCCACAAAACCACGTTGCACCGCGAGTGGTTTAGCCTGTTCGGCACCATCGTCACCGCCGATGACCCCGAAGTGGGCGCGGCCAAGCCAGCGCCGGACATCTTCCTCACCGCCGCCCGCCGCTTGGGCGTGGCGCCGCAGGACTGCCTGGTGTTCGAGGACTCGCCCTTTGGCGTTACCGCTGCCAAGGCGGCCCACATGACCGCCATCGCCGTACCGGACGAGGCCATGGCCGACAGCAAGTACGCGCACGCCGACCAGATCATCCGCAAGCTTGCAGACTTTGATCTGGCCGCCTACGGGTTGCCACCGTTCGCTTGAAAAAACGCTGCAAAGCGCGCGCGTATCCTTCCCACACGGAGCGTGGGAACGATCACCTTGCCCGGGCAATCAGGCACTAAACCCGCCATCGATCATCAGGCTCGCCCCGGTGATGTAACTCGCCTCTGGCCCCACCAGGTAGGCGACGAAACTTGCCACCTCCTCGACCTGGCCATAGCGGCCCACCGCCATAAGCCCGGTCAGGCTCTCGGCAAATTCCCCGCTCGCCGGGTTCATGTCGGTGTCTACCGGCCCCGGCTGCACGTTGTTGATGGTGATGCCGCGTGGCCCCAGATCCCGCGCCAGGCCTTTGGTGAGCCCCACCAGCGCTGACTTGCTCATGGCATACGGCCCGCCCCCGGCGAACGGCATGCGCTCGGCGTTGGTGCTGCCAATGTTGATGATGCGGCCGCCGTCGCCCATGTGCCGCGCCGCCGCTTGAGTCGCCACAAACACGCTGCGCACATTCACCGCCAAGGTGCGGTCAAAATCTTCCAGCGAGAACGACGCCAGCGGCCCGACCGCCAGGACCCCTGCGTTGTTCACCAGGATATCCAGGCGCCCGAACGCTTGCACCGTGGCCTCCACGGCGTTTTGAATGGCCGCCGCGTCGGCGCTGTCGGCGTGAATCGCCAGGGCTTGGCCGCCGTCGCCAATGAGGTTGTCTTGCAGCGCGCGGGCCTTGTCGGCGGAACTGACGTAAGTGAAAGCAACGGTTGCACCGTGCGCCGCCAGGCGTCTCACGATGGCGGCGCCGATGCCACGGGAACCGCCCTGGACCAAGGCCACTTTGCCGCTCAGGTCGTGTGTCGTCATGTCGATACTCCGAGTGTTCAAGGCAGGCTGCCTTGTTGTTGGAAGCAAGTATCGACCTGGCCCACCCGTGCCGGTAGACCGCGATTACGATAGTCTGTGTAAACCAAAAGTTTCGAGTGGCACCCCATGGAGAGTCTAAGCAGTATCGAGTGCTTTGTGCGCAGCGCCGAAGGCGGCAGCTTTGCCGAGGCCGCGCGGCGCTTGAGCCTCACCCCGGCGGCGGTGGGTAAAAGCGTCGCCAAGCTTGAAGCCCGGCTGGGCGTGCGCTTGTTCCAGCGCAGCACCCGGCGCCTGACGCTCACCGAGGCCGGCAAGTTGTTTCTGGATCAGGTCGGTGACAGCCTCCTCACCATCCAGAATGCCGTGGCGAACCTGGCCAGTGCCGAAGGCCTGCCGCAGGGCACCCTGAAAGTCAGCATGGGCACGGTATTTGGCAACCGCTACGTGGTGCCGTTGCTAGCGGCGTTTCTCGAGCGTTTTCCGGATATCAGTCCCGACTGGCATTTTGATAACCGCCAGGTCGATTTGATCGGCCAGGGGTTTGACGCGGCGATTGGCGGTGGTTTTGAACTGCCCCCGGGGGTGGTGGCGCGCAAACTGGCGCCCGCTCACCGGGTGCTGGTGGCGTCCAGCGCGCACTTGGCCAAGCGCCCGCCGGTGCTGTCGCCTGATGACCTGGCGCTGTGCAATGGCATCCTGATCCGCTCGCCCCAGACCGGGCGGGTCCGTGGCTGGCAGCTCACTCACCGCAACCGCGAGCAACGTCCCCTGGTGCTCAAGTCACGCATGACCATGAGCGATTCCGAGGCCGCGTGCGGCGCCTGCACCCAGGGCCTGGGCGTGGCGTTGGTGAGCATGCCGATGGCCGTGCCGTTTCTCGACAGTGGCCAACTGCAGCGGGTGTTGCCGGACTGGTACGTCGACGACGGCAATATTTCGCTTTATTACGCCGAGCACAAATGGCTGCCCGGCAAGACGCGGGTGTTTGTCGACTTCATTCTCGAGCAGTTTGCTGAGCAGCAATTGGCTCGGCGGTTCAGTGCGATCTGAGCCGGGGGCTACCGACCGAAGCGGGTCGGCCAGCCAATCACCTGCTTGGGGCGCGGCGTGGCGTAGGTGCGCACTTTTGAGGTCGACAAGCCCAACCCCACCAACGACTGCGCGACCATCACGGCGGCCGTCACGCCGTCCACCACCGGCACGCCGGTGCGCTGGCGAATCTGCTCGTCCAGCCCGGCCATGCCGCCGCAACCCAGGCAGATCACTTCGGCCTTGTCCTCGCTGACCGCCAGTTCCGCCTGTCGCACAATCGCCTCCACGGCGCGTGCCGGGTCTTCTTCCAGCTCCAGCACCGCCAGCCCGCTGGCGCGTACCGAGGCGCA
This sequence comes from Pseudomonas sp. SDO5215_S409, assembly GCF_054071325.1. NCBI lineage: Bacteria > Pseudomonadati > Pseudomonadota > Gammaproteobacteria > Pseudomonadales > Pseudomonadaceae > Pseudomonas > Pseudomonas sp. SDO5215_S409. The sequence continues at coordinate 12,250 of NZ_JBSVWN010000033.1, forward strand.
GCGATCAAACAGCCCGGACAACTTCAGGCGGTCTTCGATCAGGGGTACGGTGCGGTCCAGCGTGGTCACCACCGAATACGCATGGCCCAGGTACATGGCGGTGCTCGCCGCGGCGTCGGTGATGTCCACCACCGGCACGTTCAGCAACTCCTGCAAACCTTCGCGGCCATGTTCGCCGTAACCGGCCTGGATCACGGCGTCGAAGGGCTGGTCATAGGCCATCACGCGGTCCATCACTGCGATGGCGGCCAGGTAGCTTTCAAAATTGCCCTCTACCGATTGCGCGCCAAAAAACGGCGTGAGCCCGACAATCTCGGTGCCCGGCGCGGCCACGCTGCGGGCCTGTTCGGCAATGGCCTGGGTGATGGACTCGGTGGTGTTGACGTTGACGACCAGGATACGCATGGCAATTCCTTGATGATTAATGGCTGACGTTGTCCACGGCGATGCTTTCGCCGCTGACATCCGCGTAAAAGAGGTGGCGCTTGGTAATGACCCGGTACAGCAGCCCCGCAATACCGGCACCAAACAACCAGGAGAACGGCGACACTTCATGAAAACCCGGCAACAGCGCGAGCAGGATGGCGATCACCGCCGCCGGAACGAACGCCGCCACCGCGCGCAGGTTGACGCCGTGGGTGTAGTAATAGGCGCCGTGGGGATCTTCGCTGTACAGCTGTGGGACGTTGACTTGCTGGCGGCGGATCAACCAGTAATCGACCATGATGATGCCGTACAACGGCCCCAGCAGCGCGCCCAGCCCCGACAGGAAATACACGATCACCAGCGGGCTGTTGTAGAGGTTCCACGGCAGGATCACCACGGCCACGGTGGCGCTGATCAGCCCGGCGCGGCGAAAGTTCAAGTGCTTGGGGGCCAGGTTGCTCAACACAAAGGCTGGGGCGACGAAGTTGGCCATGATGTTCACCGCCACGGTGACGATCAAAAACGCCAGGCAGCCCAGCACCAGGAAAAACGTGTTGGGGATCGCGGCAATGATCTGCGTCGGGCTTTCGATGACCTGGCCATTGAGCTGGAATTGCCCGCCGCACAACAGCACGGTGATGGCGGCAAACACCAGAATATTCACCGGCAGGCCCCAGAAATTGCCCACGGTAATGGTGCGACGGGACGGTGCGGAACGTGCGAAATCGCAGAAGTTGAGGATCAGCGTGCCGTAGATCGCCAGCCACAACGCCCCACCGGCAAAGATATTGCGCCACATCTCGGCGCCGGTCAGCGGTTCGCGAATCGACCAGGCGATGGTGCCGTGGGCCTGGTAGTACATCCACCCGGCCAGGCAGGCCACGGTCAGCAAAATCACCGGCCCGGCAAACGCTTCGTAACGGCGCACCATCTCCATGCCGTACGCCAGGATCACCAGTTGCACCAGCCAGATCATGATGAAACAGGCCCAGCCCAGGGTGGACAGGCCCAGCAGCGCGTTGTGGTCATAGTCGGCAAAGCCTGGGTGAATGGCCGTCAACAGCACGCGGAAAACCACCGAGGCGAGGTAGGTCTGGATACCAAACCAGGCAATCGCAATCACCGCTCGGATCAGCGCTGGCACCTGCGCGCCGTGGATGCCAAAGCTTATCCGGCTGATCACCGGGAACGGCACCCCGGTTTTTTGCCCCATATAGCCCGACAGGTTCATGAAGAAAAACACCAGCGCCGCGCCAATGCCCAGCGACAGCAGAATCTGCCAGCCGCCCAGGCCCATGGCATACAGCCCGATCGCAAAGGAATAGTTGGCAATGTTGTGCACATCGTTGGACCACAACGCAAAGATGCTGTAGCCGCCCCAGCGCCGGCCTTCGGTCTTGGTGGGGGCCAGATCCTTGTTGTGCAGGCGTGGGCTGAGTTCTGGCGTGGCGGTGCTGAAAGGCGACGGGGTCAGGGGCGAGGGGGAGGGCAGATCCAGTGCGAGGGTGTTCAGGCGTGTACGCATTCCGGCAGGCTCCACAGCCTCCCCGAAAAATAGGCGAAGGCTAAAGTGTATGTATGTTTTTTGTCGATTGTATACAAAGTGGTTTCCACCTTAAGCCACATGCGTGCCAGATTCTTGTCTATCAACGGGCGGCGTAATTTTGTTTTGATTGGTTTTTTTGTAAATTACTGAATTTAAAAGACTATAAGTTGACCGATCGAGCAGCTATTTATTTTATAGACGGGTAAGCGAGGGTTTTCAGGCGTGGGGCGTAACGAGAAGGGATGTAACATTTTGGTGCAATTGGATTGATAAGTGCACACAAAAATGGCACCTAAAGTGACATTTCTGTGTACAGGTTTTTAGGCGGCTTCAGCCTTTGCTGATGATATTTCCGGCATGCAGCCCGCATTCTTTCTGCGTTGCCTCTTCCCACCACCAACGGCCTTCGCGCTCGTGCTGGTTAGGCAGCACTGGCCGGGTGCAGGGCTCGCAGCCAATGCTGATGTAGCCCCGTTCGTGCAGGCTGTTGTACGGCAGCTCGAGCATGCGGATATAACCCCACACCTCTTCACTGGTCATCTGCGCCAGCGGGTTGAACTTGTACAGCGTGCGTTGCGGGGTGGAGAACGCGGTGTCGATTTCCAGCGCAGCCACCTGGCTGCGGGTGCCCGGGCTCTGGTCGCGACGTTGCCCGGTGGCCCAGGCGGTCACGCCGGAGAGTTTGCGGCGCAGCGGCTCGATCTTGCGCACGCCGCAGCATTCGCCATGGCCGTCCTTATAGAAGCTGAACAGGCCCTTTTGCTTCACGAACGGTTCCAGCTTGCTCTGGTCCGGCGAGATCAGTTCGATGTCGATCTTGTAGTGCTCACGCACCTGCTCGATGAACCGGTAAGTCTCGGGGTGCAGGCGGCCGGTGTCGAGGCTGAACACCTTGACGTTTTTGTTGAGCTTCCAGGCCATGTCGACCAGTACCACATCCTCGGCACCGCTGAAGGAAATCCACAGGTCATCACCGAACTGGCTGAACGCCAGCTTGAGAATGTCCTGGGCGGATTTGTTGGCATAAGTCGCGGCGAGTTCGGCGACGTCAAAGGCTTGGTTCATCAGGACGGTTCCTACAGGTCAATGGCGCTGAGCGCTCTATAGGGAGGCGATGGTAACAAAATCCTGCCTGCGTTGCGGTGCCCGGCATGAGCCACTAGAGTTCGGCAGTCCTTTTGCTCGCTCAACACACAACGTTTAGAAATGGGAGTGTCTTGTGGAAATTGCCTGCCTTGACCTGGAAGGGGTGCTGGTTCCGGAAATCTGGATCGCGTTCGCCGAAAAAACCGGTATCCCCTCCCTACGGGCTACCACCCGGGACATTCCCGACTACGACGTGCTGATGAAACAGCGCCTGCGCATTCTCGACGAGCACGGGCTCAAACTGGCCGATATCCAGGAAGTGATCGCCACCCTCACGCCGCTGGACGGCGCGGTCGAGTTCGTCAACTGGTTGCGCGAGCGTTTCCAGGTGGTGATTCTCTCGGACACCTTCTACGAATTTTCCCAGCCGCTCATGCGTCAGTTGGGCTTCCCGACCCTGCTGTGCCACCGCCTGATCACCGATGAAAACGACCGGCTGGTGAGCTACCAACTGCGTCAGAAAGACCCCAAGCGCCAGTCGGTCCTGGCCTTCAAAAGCCTGTATTACCGCATCATCGCCGCGGGCGACTCCTACAACGACATCACCATGCTGGGCGAAGCGGACCAGGGGATCCTGTTCCATGCGCCGGACAACGTCATCCGCGAATTCCCGCAGTTCCCGGCGGTGCATACGTTCGAGGACCTGAAGAAAGCGTTCATCAAGGCGTCGAATCGACCGTTGAGTTTATAAGGAGGGCGGGCGCCACCTAAACGCCTGCCAGTAGGCTTTCGTAAGGAATGCGCAACCCCTCGTGCAGTCGCTTGATCATTGCCAGGCTGAGCTTGCGCTTGTGGTTCAATACCTCGGACACCCGCCCGCTGGTGCCAATGAACGGCTCCAGGTCACGGGCGGTCATGCCCAGTTGGTCCATACGAAACTTGATCGCCTCGATCGGATCGGAAGGCGGCATCGGAAATTGCTGCGCTTCATACTTTTCGATCAGCAGCGCAAGAATCTCCAGCTCATCGCCTTCAGGCGAACCAAGGGGCGCGCCCCAAAGCTGCTCAACGCGCGTGAGTGCGGCGGCGTGGTCTTCAGGGGTGCGGATGGGTTTTAGGTTCATTACACAGTCTGAGCGTAGGTTTATTCGGGGCAGGAGGCAAGTGCTTTCTCCCAATATGGGAGATATTGAGACCTGCTGGGCTCGAATGCAATCGCGGAAATATCGTGTGAACAATAATCGGTGAGCGCCGCTTCACGCGTCTGGCTGGCGTCAGCGTCTACAACCCCTCCAACGTACGCAACAACACCCGCACCTTCGTCATCGACTCCTGATACTCCGCCTCCCACTCGGAGTCCGCGACGATCCCGCCGCCGCCCCAGCAGCTTATCTGGCCGTCTTTTACCAGCAGGCTGCGGATGGCGATCGAGCTGTCCATTTCGCCGCGTACGTCCAGGTACAGCAGTGAGCCGCAGTACAGGCCGCGGCGGGTGGGTTCCAGTTCGTCGATGATCTGCATGGCGCGGATTTTCGGGGCGCCGGTGATGGAGCCGCCGGGAAAGCTGCCAGCGATCAGGTCCAGGGCGTCTTTGCCGCTTGCCAGCTCGCCGGTGACGCTGCTCACCAGGTGGTGCACGTTGGGGTAGCTTTCCAGGCTGAACAGTTGCGGCACGCGTACGGAGCCGGTGCGGCAGGTGCGGCCCAGGTCGTTGCGGAGCAGGTCGACGATCATCAGGTTTTCGGCGCGATCCTTGGGACTGGCCAGCAGTTCGGCGGCGTTGGCGGCGTCTTCGCGGGGCGTGGCGCCGCGTGGGCGGGTGCCCTTGATGGGGCGGGTTTCCACCTGGCGTTGGCTGACGTGCACAAATCGCTCGGGCGACAGGCTCAGCACCGCGCCGTCATCGGGCAGGCTCTGAAACCCGGAAAACGGCGTAGGGCAGGCCTCGCGCAACGCGCAATAGGCCGCCCACGCATCGCCCGTGCAGGGCGCGCGGAACCGTTGGGCGAAGTTGACCTGGTAGCAGTCGCCCGCCTGGATGTAGGCGTGGATGCGCTCAATCGCGTGTTGATAGGTGCTGGCGCTCAGGTCTGGCGTCATCGGTGCGTGCAGTTTGAAAGGCGCGGCGGTGCTGACGGTGGGCTGGCTGAACAGGGCGGTCAGTCGCTGGCGTTCGTCTGCTGGCAGGCTGGGGTGAAACACCAGTTGGCTGGTCTGGGCCTGGTGATCGCTGATCAGTGCCCAGGCGTAGAGGCCAAAACGGGCGTCGGGCAGGTGCAGGTCATCCAGTGCGAGGTGCGGCAGTGGTTCCAGGCGGCGCCCGAAGTCGTAGCTCAGGTAGCCGATCAGGCCACCGGCAAACGGCAGTTCGTAGGACGCGGGCAGCGTTGCTTCGCCCAATTGCGTGAGGCTTTCGCGCAGGCGTTGCAGGAAATCGCTGCCGCTTTCGTCGGCCTGCGCGGTCAGGGTGGCGTGTGGCCAGGCGCTGAGCAGGTCATAACGCCCGCGTTCGGCCGTCGGCCGGCCGCTGTCCAGCAGCACCGCGCCGGGGGCGTGACGGATCGCCGCGAAAAACTCGGCAGGGTTGGCGCGGTAAGGCAGCGGGTGTACGGAGCAGGTCGACATGCACGTCAGTCAATGGGGCCGCTTCAAGCTCCAAGCTTGAAGCCGCACGTTAAAAACACAGTGTTCATCCTTGCCGCTTAAAGCTCGGTGCTTGAAGCCGTTCCAATATGCCCGAACATCTCTTGCACAAATCTCACACGCTCTTCGGGCGTTTCGGTCACGCCCATGGCCTTCAATTCGGCCAGGTGTGCTTCTACCGCCTGGGTGCGCAGGGTCAGGCCGCAGTCGTTGGCGATCTGGATGTTCAGCCCCGGCCGGGCATTGAGTTCCAGGATCAGCGGGCCTTTTTCCTGGTCCAGCACCATGTCCACGCCGATGTAACCCAGCCCGCACAGTTCATGGCAGCCGGCGGCGAGTTTCATGAACCCGTCCCAGTAGGGCAGTTGCACACCGTCTACGGCGTTGGTGGTGTCGGGGTGTTTGGTGATGATGTTGTTCAGCCAGGTGCCGCGCAAGGTCAGGCCGGTGGCCAGGTCCACGCCCACGCCGATGGCGCCCTGGTGCAGGTTGGCCTTGCCGCCGGACTGGCGCGTGGGCAGGCGCAGCATGGCCATCACCGGGTAGCCCATCAGCACGATGATGCGGATGTCCGGCACGCCTTCATAGCTGATGCTTTTGAAGATCTGGTCGGGCACCACGCGGTATTCGATCAGGGCCCGGTCGCGGTGGCCGCCCAGCGAATACAGGCCGGTGAGGATGCTGGACACCTGGTGTTCGATTTCTTCGTGGCTGATGATCTTGCCGGACACGGTGCGGTAGCGGCCTTCGAAGCGGTCGGCGATCACCAGGATGCCGTCGCCGCCAGCGCCCTGGGCCGGTTTGATCACGAAGTCACTGCGCCCACCGATGATCTCGTCGAGCTTGTCGATTTCCTTCTCGGTGGAGATCACCCCGTACATTTGCGGCACGTGGATGCCCGCCTTGATCGCGCGTTCCTTGGTGATGATCTTGTCATCGACGATCGGGTACAGGCTGCGCTTGTTGTACTTGAGCACGTAGTCGGCGTTACGCCGGTTGATGCCCATGATCCCCCGCGCTTCCAGGGCCTTCCAGGTCTTCCACAGGCCGAACATTACTGGTCAGCCTTGAGGAAGGCCTTGAACCGCACCAGCTCGGTCAGGCGGTAGCCGCGATAACGTCCCATGGCCAGCATGAAACCCACCAGGATCAGCAGGATCGCCGGGAAGGTGAACACAAAGTAGATCAGCTCCGGCACGCTCATGATGATGTGGGCCAGCGAGGCGGCGAACAGCGTGCCGATGGCGACCTTCATTGCATGCCCGGCGCCGCGCTCCTCCCAGGTGATCGACAGGCGCTCGATGGTCATGGTCAGGATCACCATCGGGAACAACGCCACCGACAGCCCGCGTTCCAGCCCCAGCTTGTGGCTGAACAGGCTGATGGCCGCGATCAGCACCACCACGAACGTCAACACCACCGAAAGCCTTGGCAGCATTTGCAGCTTGAGGTGTTCCAGGTACGAGCGAAGCGACAGCCCCAGCGCGGTAATCACCGTAAACAGCGCAATGCCAAAGCCCAACTGCGTCTCGCGAAACGCCAGGGCGATCAGCACCGGGGTGAACGTGCCGAGGGTCTGCAGGCCGATCAGGTTGCGCAGGATCAAAATCACCAGCACGCCAATCGGGATCATCACCATGATCATGAAGGTCTGCTGGGTTTGCAGCGGCAGGCCGTACAGCGAGTATTCGAGGAAGTTGGCGTCGGTGTTTTCATCCGTCAGCTTGGCCAGGCGGATGGCGTTCATCTCGCTGTTGTTCAGGCTGAACGTCACCGCGGCTTTCTTGCCGCCGTCGACGGTGATCAGGTTTTCATCGCCGGTCCACCACAGCAGGCGGTCGGTGGGCAGGCCTTGCTCGCCGGTTTCGGGGTTGAAATACAGCCAGTCACTGCCATTGAAACTGCGCAGCCACAGTTCCGGGGTTTGCGGCTGGTCGGCCACCAGGCGGATGGTGTGGACTTTTTCCACCGGCACGTGGGCGATCGACAGCAACAGCTCGACGATTTTGGCCTTGTGCGGCGTCGACGGGTCGCCCGCCAGCAGCAGTTTGACGTTGTCATCGCTCAGGTTATTGGTGCGCTTGATGGCTTCGCTGATAAATGTCTCGACGTCCGCCGAGTGCTGGCGAATCGGCGCCAGCAGGGCTTCGGCGGCGATTTTTTCCGGGCCTTCCACGGCAATGCTGTCGCGGAAAGTGGGGCCCTTGACCTTGGATTTTTCGCCGCTGTAGCGCTTGGTCAGCACCAGCCGGTAATACAGGGTCTGGTTGCCCTTGGCGCGCCGGGCCGACCAGGTCACCTTGCGGTTGCCGTCGATGCGGTTGACGCTCACACCGTAGTTGTTGGAGATAAAGCTTTCATTGAGGCTGACGAAGTCGCGGCTCAAGGGCGGCACGAACATCTGGATCTTGACCGGGTCCTTGGGGTTGGCGACGAACTCGACCTTGGCGTCGATGTTCCACAAATCGTCGGTGGCGTCCTCGGTGACGGGGATCCCCAGCACGAAGATCTGATAGGCGGTGACCGAAATGCCCAGCACCACCAGGATGACGATCAAAATCTTCAGGTGCAGTGTAAGAGAGCGCATTGAAATTACTCGGCGGTAAGAGCGTCGGCGGCGCAGGCAGGTTTGCCGGCTGCGTATTTGAGACTGGGGTCGACCAGCGCATCAAAGCGTTTGAGCGCTTCGGAGCCGATCAGCAGCGGGTATTGGAATGTGCTGCGGTCAGTCAAGTTCACTTCGATGCTGCGTAAAGTCGTGCCCATGCAAACGTCCACGGCGATCACCGGACGGGCAGTGTACTGCTTGGTGTCCTCGGCGTCGGCGTCGTAATCGGCGGCGCGGCGCTTGATCTTGCTCACGCGCTCCAGGGGACGTTCGATGGGGTGGGAATGGGCTTTGTCGATGGCCAGGTAAAACCGCACCCAGGACTCGCCGTTGCGCTTGAAGCGCTTGATGTCGCGGGCGCTCAACGACGCGGTCTTGGCGCCGGTGTCGAGCTTGGCCGGCACTTGCAGGTCGATACCGGCCAGGTGCGCGTATTCGTTGAGGCCATAGACCGTTTTCTCGGCCGCAAGACCCAGCGCGGGCAGTAACAATAAGCAAAACAATAGGGAGAAGGGCTTGAGTCTCATAAATCCTGACGCGGTGCAGTGCGATGTTCAATTCAAGGCGATCGGCATTGCTGCGCAAGCTCCCTCGTGCGCCCTTTCATCCATGGATGTCAGGCAAAAGTGGCGGGCATTCTAGCATGAAGGTTGTATGACGCCAGCGCTGGCAGGCGGCCATGCCCCGGTAAAGTGCGCCAAGGGTTATTAGACGATTGTCGACAATGTGGATTTATTCTTTGACTCGACCGGCTCAATTGGCTAGTTTTTGCGGCATTGATTTTAAAGGTGTCGACAATATGCAGGGGCCAGCAGAAACCCTCGCCCGGGCTCAAGACGATTCGCAGACCATGTCCGAGAACGTCTTCCGGCGTATCCAGGCCGCCATCGTCAAGGGCGAAATCGCGCCCGGCAGCAAGATCTCCGAACCCGAACTGGCGCGCACCTACGGCATCAGCCGTGGCCCGCTGCGCGAGGCCATCCACCGCCTGGAAGGCCAGCGCCTGCTGGTGCGGGTGCCGCATGTGGGCGCCCGGGTGGTGTCGCTCAGCCACGCCGAGCTGGTGGAACTCTACGAGATCCGCGAGTCCCTGGAAGGCATGGCCTGCCGCCTGGCCGCCGAGCGCATGAGCGACGCCGAAATCGAAGAACTGCGCCAGGTGCTGCACACCCACGAGCGCGACGAAGCCTTCCAGGCGGGCCTCGGTTACTACCAGCAAGAAGGCGACTTCGACTTTCATTACCGGATCATTCAAGGCGCGCGCAACCGCACCCTGACCCAGATGCTGTGCGGCGAGCTGTACCAGTTGGTGCGCATGTACCGCATCCAGTTCTCCGCCACCCCCAATCGTCCCCGCCAGGCCTTTACCGAGCACCACCGCATTCTTGACGCGATTGCCGACCGCGACGGTGAACTGGCCGAGTTGTTGATGCGCCGCCATATCGGCGCGTCCAAACGTAATATCGCCCGTCACTTCCCGGACGGCGCACCCCAGAGAGGTGAGTCATGAGCTCCATTATTAAAAGCACGCCCGGCCAGCGGTTTCGCGATGCGGTGGCCAGTGAGCACCCGCTGCAAGTGGTCGGTACGATCAACGCCAACCACGCCCTGCTGGCCAAGCGCGCCGGGTTCAAGGCCATTTACCTGTCGGGCGGCGGCGTGGCCGCAGGCTCGCTGGGCGTGCCGGACTTGGGCATCACCGGCCTGGACGACGTGCTGACCGACGTGCGCCGCATCACCGACGTGTGCGACCTGCCGCTGCTGGTGGACGTGGACACCGGCTTTGGCTCCTCCGCGTTCAACGTGGCGCGCACCGTCAGGTCGATGAGCAAGTTCGGCGCGGCGGCCATCCATATCGAAGACCAGGTGGGCGCCAAGCGTTGCGGCCATCGCCCGAACAAGGAAATCGTCTCGCAGCAGGAAATGGTCGACCGCATCAAGGCTGCCGTTGATGCGCGCACCGATGACAGCTTCGTGATCATGGCGCGCACCGATGCTCTCGCCGTGGAAGGCCTGGAGTCTGCCCTGGAGCGTGCCGCGGCGTGCATCGAAGCCGGTGCCGACATGGTCTTCCCGGAAGCCATCACCGAACTGGACATGTACAAACTGTTCGCCAGCCGCGTGAAAGCGCCGATTCTGGCCAACATCACCGAGTTCGGGGCCACGCCTCTCTACACGGTCGATCAACTGCAATCTGCCGATGTTTCTATTGTGCTGTACCCGCTGTCGGCCTTTCGCGCCATGAACAAGGCGGCCGAAAACGTCTACACCGCGATCCGCCGTGACGGGACGCAGCAGCATGTGATCGACACCATGCAAACCCGCATGGAGCTGTACGACCGCATCGACTACCACACCTTCGAGCAAAAGCTCGACGCGCTGTTCAGCGCCAAGAAGTGACGCGGCGCCCCTCCCTGATAATTACAACATTGGAGAAGAACCATGGCTGAAGCAAAAGTATTGAGTGGCGCCGGCCTGCGTGGCCAGGTGGCCGGGCAGACGGCACTGTCCACCGTGGGCCAGGCCGGTGCCGGGCTGACGTACCGGGGCTATGACGTGCGTGAACTGGCCGCCGACGCGCAGTTTGAAGAAGTCGCCTACCTGCTGCTGTACGGCGAGCTGCCAACCCGCGCGCAACTGGCTGCCTACAACGCCCGGCTTGGCCAACTGCGCGACTTGCCCCAGGCGCTCAAGGAAGTGCTGGAACGCATCCCCGCCGACGCGCACCCGATGGATGTGATGCGTACCGGCTGCTCGTTTCTGGGCAACTTGGAGCCCGAAAAAGACTTCGGCGCCCAGCGCGATGTGACCGACCGTCTGCTCGCGGCCTTCCCGGCGATCATGTGCTACTGGTATCGCTTCAGCCACGACGGCGGTAAACGCATCAACTGCGTCACCGACGAGCCGACCCTCGGCGGCCATTTCCTGCACCTGCTGCACGACAAGACGCCCAGCGAGCTGCACGTGAAGGTGATGAACGTTTCGCTGATCCTTTACGCCGAGCACGAGTTCAACGCCTCGACCTTTACCGCCCGGGTGTGCGCGTCCACCTTGTCGGACCTGTATTCGTGCGTCACCGCTGCCATCGGCTCCCTGCGCGGCCCGTTGCACGGCGGCGCCAACGAAGCGGCGATGGAGATGATCGAGCGGTTCGCCTCGGCCGACGAGGCCGTGCAAGGCACCCTCGCCATGCTGGCGCGCAAGGACAAGATCATGGGCTTTGGCCACGCGATCTATAAAGACAGCGACCCGCGCAACGAGGTGATCAAGGGCTGGTCGAAAAAGCTCGCCGATGAAGTGGGCGACACCGTGCTGTTCCCGGTGTCGCAAGCCATCGACAAGACCATGTGGGAGCAAAAGAAGCTGTTCCCCAACGCCGACTTCTACCATGCCTCGGCGTACCACTTCATGGGCATTCCCACCCAACTGTTCACGCCGATCTTCGTGTGCTCGCGCCTCACCGGCTGGGCGGCGCACGTGTTCGAACAGCGGGCCAACAACCGCATCATCCGACCCAGCGCCGAATACACCGGCGTCGAGCAGCGCAAGTTCGTGCCCATCGAGCGCCGCTGACCGGCACTCCCGCCCTCTGTAGGAAGAGGGCGGGAACGTGCTTGAACCTACCGTGACCGAGTGTCTGACGATGAATACCGACCACCGCAAACCGCTTCCCGGCAGCCGCCTCGATTTTTTTGACGCCCGCGCGGCTGTCGATGCGATCGCTCCTGGCGCCTACGCCACCTTGCCCTACACCTCCCGGGTGCTCGCCGAAAACCTGGTGCGCCGCTGCGACCCGGCCACCTTGAATGCGTCCTTGAGCCAACTGATTGAGCGCAAGCGCGACCTCGACTTCCCGTGGTTCCCGGCTCGCGTGGTGTGCCACGACATCCTCGGCCAAACCGCGCTGGTGGACCTGGCCGGCCTGCGTGACGCCATCGCCCAACAGGGCGGCGACCCGGCGCAGGTCAACCCGGTGGTGCCCACCCAGCTGATCGTCGACCACTCCCTGGCGGTTGAAGCGGGCGGCGCCGACCCGGATGCGTTCGAGAAAAACCGCGCCATTGAAGACCGCCGCAACGAAGACCGTTTTCACTTTATCGAGTGGACCAAAAAGGCGTTCAAGAATGTGGATGTGATCCCGCCGGGCAACGGGATCATGCACCAGATCAACCTGGAGAAAATGTCCCCGGTGATCCAGGTGCGCGACGGCGTAGCCTTTCCCGACACCTGCGTGGGCACCGACAGCCACACCCCGCACGTGGACGCATTGGGCGTGATCGCCATTGGCGTCGGCGGCCTTGAAGCCGAAAGCGTGATGCTCGGCCGCGCCTCGTGGATGCGCCTGCCGGAGAGCGTCGGCGTGGAGCTGACCGGCAAGCTGCAACCGGGCATCACCGCCACCGACATGGTGCTGGCGCTGACCGAGTTTCTGCGCAAACAAAAAGTGGTCGGCGCATGGCTGGAGTTCTTTGGCGAGGGCGCCTCCAACCTGACCCTGGGCGACCGCGCGACCATCTCCAACATGGCCCCGGAATACGGCGCCACGGCAGCGATGTTCTACATCGACGCGCAAACCATCGCCTACCTGAAACTCACCGGGCGTGAAGACGAGCAAGTCACGCTGGTGGAGCAATACGCCCGCCACACCGGCCTGTGGGCCGATGACCTCAAGGGCGCGCAATACGAGCGTGGCCTCACGTTCGACCTGTCCAGTGTCGTGCGCAACATGGCCGGCCCGAGCAACCCGCACGCACGCCTGGCCACCCGCGACCTGGCGGCCAAGGGCATCAGTGGCCAGTGGGATGACGTGCCGGGGCAAATGCCCGACGGCGCGGTGATCATCGCGGCCATCACCAGTTGCACCAACACCAGCAACCCGCGCAACGTGATTGCCGCCGGCCTGCTGGCGCGCAACGCCAACAGGCTGGGGCTTGTGCGCAAGCCGTGGGTCAAGTCCTCGCTGGCGCCGGGCTCGAAAACCGTGGCCATGTACCTGGCAGAAGCCGGTCTTGACCATGAGTTGGAACAGCTCGGTTTTGGCGTGGTGGCGTTTGCCTGCACCACCTGCAACGGCATGTCCGGCGCGCTGGACCCGGTGATCCAGCAAGAGATCATCGACCGCGACCTGTACGCCACCGCCGTGCTGTCGGGCAACCGCAACTTCGACGGCCGCATCCATCCGTACGCCAAGCAAGCGTTCCTGGCGTCGCCGCCGCTGGTGGTGGCCTACGCTATCGCGGGCACCATCCGCTTCGACATCGAAAAAGACGTGCTGGGCCTGGGGCCCAACGGTGAGGAGATCCGCCTGCAGGACCTGTGGCCGAGCGACGAAGAAATCGACGCCGTGGTGCAGTCGGCGGTCAAGCCGGAACAGTTCCGTCAGGTCTACATCCCGATGTTTGCGATTCACGAAGACACCGGCCCCAAGGTCGAGCCGTTGTATGACTGGCGCCCGCAAAGCACCTACATCCGCCGCCCGCCGTACTGGGAAGGCGCGTTGGCCGGGGCCCGGCCGCTCAAGGGCATGCGCCCGCTGGCGGTGCTGCCGGACAACATCACCACCGACCACCTGTCGCCGTCCAACGCGATCATGCTCGACAGCGCCGCTGGCGAGTACCTGGCCAAAATGGGCCTGCCCGAGGTGGACTTCAACTCCTACGCAACGCACCGTGGTGACCACCTGACCGCCCAGCGTGCCACCTTTGCCAACCCCAAACTGTTCAACGAAATGGTCCTGGAAAACGGCCAGGTCAAGCAGGGATCACTGGCGCGCATCGAGCCCGAAGGGCAGGTGACGCGCATGTGGGAAGCCATCGAAACCTACATGAACCGCAAGCAGCCGCTGATCATCATTGCCGGTGCCGACTACGGCCAGGGTTCGTCCCGCGACTGGGCGGCCAAGGGCGTGCGCCTGGCCGGGGTGGAGGCGATTGCCGCCGAAGGGTTCGAGCGCATCCACCGCACCAACCTGGTGGGCATGGGCGTGTTGCCGCTGGAGTTCCTGCCGGGCACCGACCGCAAGACCCTGGGCATCGACGGCACCGAAACCTATGACGTGCTCGGCGCGCGCACCCCGCGTGCGCAACTGACGCTGGTCATCCACCGCAAGAACGGCGAGCGCGTCGAGGTGCCCGTGACCTGTCGCCTGGATACCGCTGAAGAAGTATCGATTTACGAGGCGGGCGGCGTGTTGCAGCGTTTTGCCCAGGATTTCCTGGAATCGGCGGCGACCGCCTGACGAGGACCCCCATGACTCACGTAGCGCAAATCAGAATCCCCGCCACCTACATGCGTGGCGGCACCAGCAAAGGCGTGTTTTTCAGCCTCCAGGACCTGCCCGTCGCGGCGCAGGTGCCCGGGGCCGCGCGCGATGCGTTGCTGTTGCGGGTGATCGGCAGCCCCGACCCGTACGACAAGCAGATCGACGGCATGGGCGGCGCCACCTCCAGCACCAGCAAGACCGTGATCCTGGCCAAAAGCACCCGCGCAGACCACGACGTGGACTACCTGTTCGGCCAGGTGTCCATCGACAAACCCTTTGTGGACTGGAGCGGCAACTGCGGCAACCTGTCGGCGGCGGTCGGCTCGTTTGCCGTCAGCAACGGCCTGGTGGACCCGGCGCGCATTCCCCGCAACGGCGTGGCAGTGGTGCGGGTGTGGCAGGCCAATATCGGCAAGACCATCATTGCCCACGTGCCCATCACCGAGGGCGCGGTGCAGGAAACCGGCGACTTTGAACTGGACGGCGTGACCTTTGCGGCCGCCGAAGTGCAGTTGGAGTTCCTGGACCCGGCGGCCGACGAAGAGGGCGGCGGCGGCTCGATGTTTCCCACCGGCAACCTCATCGATGAGCTAGAGGTGCCGGGTGTCGGCACCTTCAAGGCGACGCTGATCAACGCGGGCATTCCGACTATTTTTATCAACGCCCAAGACCTGGGCTACACCGGCAACGAGCTGCAAGGCGCGATCAACAGCGACCCCAAGGCCCTGGCGATGTTTGAAACCGTGCGCGCCCATGGCGCGGTGCGCATGGGGCTGATCCAGCACGTGGACGAAGCCGCCGGGCGCCAGCACACGCCCAAGGTCGCGTTTGTGGCCAAGCCCGCCGATTACGTGGCATCCAGCGGCAAAGCGGTGAAAGCGGGGGATGTCGACTTGCTGGTGCGCGCGCTGTCGATGGGCAAGTTGCACCACGCGATGATGGGCACCGCCGCCGTGGCCATCGGCACGGCGGCGGCTATTTCCGGCACCTTGGTCAACCTGGCGGCGGGCGGTGTGGAGCGCAACGCCGTGCGCTTCGGGCACCCCTCCGGCACCCTGCGCGTGGGCGCCGAGGCCCGTCAGGTGGACGGGGAGTGGGTGGTGAAAAAAGCCATCATGAGCCGCAGCGCGCGGGTATTGATGGAAGGCTGTGTGCGCGTACCGGGCGATTGCTTCTGATGGCCCGCGTTCCCACGTGCGTACGTGGGAACGTCACCCTTGACGCGCTGCCTGCGCTCTTGAGCGCGCGGCGCGGCGCGTGGTTTACATGCTGCCTTCGACGTCATCCAGGCTGAAGGTTTCGGTGTGGTCGTCGTAGGAGAAGATCTCCGCATACCGTCCCCAGGCCACCACGCTCTCCAGGGTTTTTTCCACGAACGCTTCGGTCATCGAGTCTTCCAGCTCCTGCTCGAAGCGCACGCGGGGCGCCCTGTGGCCATTGCGCTCCAACAACACCTGGCGAATGCGCGCCGCCAGCGGCACATGCTTGAGCAGGTGTTCGGCGAACTGGGTCTTGCGTTCCTGGGTGCCATAGTCGGCAAACAGCTTGCCCGCCTCGGTCAGGGTGATGTCGGCGCCCTTGAGTTCGGCAAAACCCAGGTGCTCGATCATTTCGGCGATCGGGAACAGATCGTCCACTTCCAGCAGGCGCCGTTCGGCCAGGTCCTGAAGGCCCGCATGCCCGTTGTAGGGCTCGGCCGCCAGGGTTTCGATCAGGCCGGCCATCAGGTTGGTGGACACTTCCGGCAACGGGCTGCTCATCTTGAGTTCCGCCTTGCCCATGCTGGCGTCGGCGCTGCGTCGGTCGGTCATTTGCGCATAGATGTCATCGACCATCTGGCGGAACGCCGGGTCCAGCCGGTTGCGCGGGTGCGCGAAGGGCACCTTGATTTCCGCCACGACCTTGCCCGGGTTGGACGACAGCACCAGGATGCGGTCGCACATCAGCACCGCTTCTTCGATGTTGTGGGTCACGATCAGAATCGACTTGATCGGCAGTTGCTTGCCGCTCCACAGGTCCAGCAGGTCGGTGCGCAGGGTTTCGGCGGTGAGCACGTCGAGGGCCGAGAAGGGTTCGTCCATCAGCAGCAGCGTGGGGTTCACCACCAGGCCCCGGGCAAACCCCACGCGTTGGCGCATGCCGCCGGAGAGTTCGCGGGGGTAGGCGTTTTCGAAACCGTCGAGGCCGATCAGGTCGATGGCCGCCAGGGCGCGCTTGCGTGCTTGCTTGCGTTCGACCTGCAACGCTTGCAGGCCTGCTTCGACGTTTTCCAGCACCGTGAGCCATGGGAACAGGGCAAAGGTCTGGAACACCATCGCCACGCCTTCGGCCGGGCCGTGCAGGGGTTTGCCGTTGTAGAGCACGTCGCCCGAAGACGGCTGGATCAGCCCGGCGATGATGCGCAGCAACGTGGACTTGCCGGAGCCGGAGCGGCCGAGCATGCCGACGATTTCGCCTTCGCGCAGGCTCAGGTTGACGCCGCTGAGCACTTGCAGCTCTTCCTTGCCCTTGCCAAATACCCGATTCACATCGGTGAGCGAGTAGATTTCGGGGGCCGCAGGGGTGTGTTCGGGAGTGGTATTCATCGAATCGAATCCCCTTAATTCAGACGCAGTTTGTTTTCGGCCATGGCGTACATCGGTCGCCAGACCAGACGATTGAAGGCCACCACGAAGAACGACATCACCACCACCCCAAGGGCGATTTTCGGGAAGTCTCCAGCGGCGGTGGTTTGTGCGATATAGGCGCCCAGGCCGTGGGCAACGACCTGGTCCTGGCCCCAGGAGACAAATTCGGACACGATGCTGGCGTTCCACGCACCGCCCGAGGCCGTGATGGCGCCGGTCACGTAGTAGGGGAAAATCCCCGGCAACATCACCTTGCGCCACCACAGCCAGCCGCGAATGCGGAAGTTGGCTGCCGCCTCTTTATAGTCATTGGGAAACGCGCTGGCGCCAGCGATCACGTTGAACAGGATGTACCACTGGGTGCCCAGCACGATCAGCGGGCTCAGCCAGATGTCCGGGTTGAGATGGTAATGCAGGATCACGATGACAAACACCGGGAACAGCAGGTTGGCCGGAAACGCCGCGAGAAACTGCGCCAGCGGCTGGATTTTTTCGGCCAGCGCCGGGCGCAGGCCGATCATGACCCCCAGCGGCACCCAGATCAGTGACGCGATCACGATCAGCCCCACCACGCGCAGCAGCGTGATCAGGCCCATCAGCAGCACATGGCCGACTTCGGCCAGGGTCACTTCGGTGCCCATATACAGCACGATGTGGTACAGCGCGTAAGCGGTCAGCAGGCCGATAAAGGTGCCCCATACCCAGTCCACCACGCGCGAGGCGCCCGGGGTGTCGGGGATGACGTTGCGTGCCGCGCGCGGCAAGCTCAGGCGCTTGTTGCCGATACGGCTGAAGGTGCGCGTGATCGGGCGCAGGATGCGCTGGATCATGCGGGTGCGCTGGATCAGGTTCAGCACCCAGGATTGCGGCGCCTCCACCTGGGACGCGGTGTTTTCCATGCGGAACTTGTCGGCCCACGCCACCAGCGGGCGGAACAGGAACTGGTCGTAGATCAGGATGACCGCGATCATCGCCACAATCACGTAGCCCACGGCGTGCAGGTCTTTTTGTGAAATGGCCAGCGCCAGGTACGAACCCACGCCGGGCAGGGTGATGGTCTTGTCACCGACGGTGATGGCTTCGGAGGCCACCACAAAAAACCAGCCGCCGGACATGCTCATCATCATGTTCCACACCAGGCCGGGGATGGCGAACGGCACGTCGAGCTTCCAGAACTTCTGCCAGCCGGACAACTGCAGGTTGCTCGACACCTCTTCCAGGTCGGCCGGCAGCATGCGCAGCGACTGGTAGAAGCTGAACGTCATGTTCCAGGCCTGGCTGGTAAAAATCGCAAAAATCGCCGCGAACTCCGCCCCCAGCACCCGGCCGGGAAACAGCAGCAGGAAAAAGGTCACGGTAAAGGAGATGTAGCCCAGCACCGGCACCGATTGCAGGATGTCGAGCACCGGCACCAAGAGTTTTTCGGCGCGCCGGCTCTTGGCCGCCAGGGTGCCGTAGAGCAGGGTGAACGCTAGCGCCGCGACCATTGCGGCCAGCATGCGCAAGGTGGTGCGCATGGCATATTCCGGCAGGTTGGCCGGGTCGAGGGAAATCACTTCGTTTTGCAGGGTTTCGATGGGGGCCCAGGTTTCGCGGGCGGCCAGCGAGAAAAACAGCAAAAAGCCGATCACCAGCGGCATGGCGATCAGGTCCCAGCGGTTGGGGAGCAGGCGCCGGGTGGTGGCCGGGATGTAATGACGGAACACTCTTTTCATAGGCAGTTATTCCAGCCGTGTTCGGGGTAGGGGCGCGGCTTTGTGAGCGTAGCTTCTATGGACATGACCCACCGGGAATGAGCGGGCGCTCGTTCTACCGTTTCAAGGGGCGGTGAGTGTTGCGTACCCCATGAAATCATTGGGGGCAGGGGGGCTGGCGCACCGAGTGATGGCCCGGTGCTCCGCTCGCGGGGATTGTATATTTCAAAATGTTACAAAAGCATAAAATTCATGTCAGTTTTGAGTAAAAAAAGTGGCGTGCTGCCGCCTTATTCAAAGCGCAGCACCACCCGTCGGTTATGTGCGCTCTTTTTTTCGATTTTTTCGCAGTACACCCGACCGATTTCGGCCGTGTTGGCCACGTGCGTACCGCCGCAGGGCTGCAGGTCGACGCCGCTGATGTCCACCCGGCGTGTGGCGTGAGGGCCGGGGTGTATCCGCACCGGCAGCGCCTGCTCGATCAGGCCGTTCAGGGCGTGGGTGAGGTTGTTTTTGTCCAGTGTCATCTCGGGCAGGTCGAAGTCCAGGCGGCCTTTGTCGGCGCTGATGCTGCAGCCGGTGACCGGCGCATCGATGAGCGAGCACAGCAGGTGCAGGCAGGTGTGCATCTTCATGTGCTGGTAACGGCGCTCCCAGTCCAGTCGCGCATTGACCAGCGCACCGGCGCACAAGTGCGGTGGGCAGTGCTGCACTTGGTGCCAGATGATCGACGGCAATTGGCGGTCACGCACCGTGCCGAGCACCTGCACCTCGGTGCCGTCGGCCAGGGTCAACCAGCCGCTGTCGCCGGGCTGGCCACCGCCGGTGGGGTAGAACAGGCTGTGTTCAAGAATCACGCCCTCGTCGGCGACGGCAACGACACGGGCGCTGAACGTGCTCCGGTAAGGCTCGTTGTCAAACAGGGCCAGGGTTTCCATGGTGTGGACAGACATCGTGAACCTCCCTTGTTCAGTGTCGACGCGGATCAGCGTCGGTGCCGCCGGATCCTTTCAAGCGGCAGTTTGGTCAGTGCAAAGCCGCCCAGCAGGGTGGCCGAGTAGAGCATCAGGTCATTGGAGAGGTGAGTACCTTCGTACCAGGCGCCGATGACCAGGGCGAACACCGGGAAAATGATGAACACAAACGACAGTACAATCGGGTTAAGCCGCTTGAGCAGCATGAAATACACGATGAACCCACCCACCGAGGCCACCAGGCCCAGGTAAAGCAGCGCGCTCCATGAACGCAGTGTGATCGCGCCGAAGTTCGGGGCCTCCAGCCACAGGCCGCACGCCAGCAGCAGCACGCCTGCGATGCCGATGGGCAAGGTGTTGTAGGTGATCACGCTGATTGCCCCGGCTTTTTTCTTGGTGATGACGTAGCACAGGGCATGCAGGGCCGCGGCGGTCAGAATCGCCAACACCCCGAGAAATTCGCCCCCGTCCAGTTGCAGGCCCTGGCTGCGCAGGATCAGGTAAAGGCTGGCAAACCCGATGACGATGCCGAGCACTTGGCTGCCCTGGATACGCTCGCGCAGAAACAGCGCGCAAAACAGCAGGATAAAGATCGGCATGCAACTGAACAGCAGGGCGGTCAGGCCGGACGAGACGTGCATCTCGCCGTAGTTGAGCAAGTAGTACGGCACGCCGAAATAACACAGTGTCACGAAGGCAAAAAAGCCGCGGTGCTCCCGGGGAAAGCGGATGGGTTCGCGGCGCAGCCTTGCAAAACACAGGAACAGCGGAAACGCGATAAGAAAGCGCAGGCCCGCCGAAGTCAGCGGCGGCACGCTTTCCACCGCAATCTTGATCCCCAGCCACGTGGTGCCCCAGCTCAGGCACACAATCAGGAACAGGACGGCGGTGATAAAGCCCGCCCATGGGCGTGCAGAAGGCCGTGGGGTGTCGCAGGCGTCGGCGGGATTGGCGGCTGGCATGGTGCGCGTCTTCCGGGGAAGGGAATTGACCTCTATATTGAGGTGCTGATTCGGTGAATGAACCCGTAAAGACACACTATTTGGGCGAAATATGACTGTCAAAACATATATTGACACCGTGTCAATTCTACAGGCGGGGCTCTCCAGCGGGCAGGGCGTCAAATACAAACGCCTGTGTGACGCGATGGAGCGCGGCATTCTGGACGGCCTAGTGGAGCCCGGGCGAAAGCTGCCGCCGCACCGGATTCTGGCGCACAAGCTGGGCGTGACCGTGGGCACCATCAGCCGGGCCTACGGCGAACTGGAACGGCTGGGGCTGGTGGTGGCGCGGGTAGGCGACGGCACGTTCGTGCGTGAGCGTGGGATGGAGCGTCGACGCGATGAAGGGTTTCGCAACTTCCTCGAGGAGCCCCGCCAGTATTTTGATATGAGCCGCAACATGCACATCCCCGGGCAGGAAACGGCACTGCTGGCGCAAAGCCTTCAGGCGCTGGCCAGTGATCCTCGACGGCTGCAAGCGATCAGTGGCTACACGCCGGACGCCGGGTGGGTGCACCACCGTGCCGCGGGTGCCCAGTGGCTGGCGCAGGCCGGTTTTACGCCGCTTGCCGAGCAGGTTATTTGTGTCAACGGCGGCCAGCACGGCTTGCTCTGCACGATGATGGCCCTGCTGCGAGCCGGTGACACGGTGGTCACCGAGCAACTGACTTACCCGGGGTTGATCACGGTGGCAAGGATGCTTGGCGTGCGCCTGATCGGGCTGGACATGGACGAGCAAGGCCTGTTGCCCGTCGCGTTGGAAGAGGCGTGCCGCGTGCACCGGGTGGCCGCCGTGTATTGCACCCCGACCATCCAGAACCCGACGACCGCCGTGCAATCGGTGGCACGGCGTGAGGCGCTGGTCGAGGTGTGCCGTGAGCACAACCTGTTGATTTTCGAAGACGAGGCCCATGGCGTACTGGTGGCCGATCGCCCCCCGCCGTTGAGCCATTTCGCGCCTGAACGCACGGTGTTGCTCAGCAGCCTGAGCAAGGCTGTCTCAGCGGGCTTGCGGGTGGGTTATGTACACGCGCCGACGGCGCTGGTCAGCCGGATCACCGCAGCCTTGCGTTCAACCTGTTGGATGGCCACGCCGATGACGCTGGAAGTGGCGGCTCAATGGATCGAAGAGGGAACAGCCCGGCACTTGCTGCACCAGCAGATCAATGAGATCCGCCGGCGCAAGGCCTTGGTGGAAGGCCTGCTCGCGGGGCTGCAATACCGCTCCCATCCGGACAGCCCGCACTTTTGGATCACGCTGCCACCGCCCTGGCGGGCGTCGGAAATCGAGGCCCAGCTCAAGCAGAATAATTACCTGATCGCCACGGCGGAGGCGTTCGCTGTCGGCCAAGCGGCGGTGCCGCAGTGTGTGCGGGTGAGCGTCTGCAGTACGAGCGCAGATGATCGAGCGTTGCAGCACGCCTTTAAAGCGGTCGGCGAAAGCTTCAGGTGTTGAGCTTCAGGCCGCACGCTTGAAGCTCGCCCCTATTTGAATCGCCGTTCTACGCCTTTTTCCACCAGGATCTTGGCCGAGATTTCTTCCACCGAAAAATGCGTGGAGTTGATGTGCGCGATGTTTTCGCGGCGGAACAGGTTTTCGACTTCGCGCACTTCAAATTCGCACTGGGCGTAGCTGGAGTAGCGGCTGTTGGGCTTGCGCTCGTTGCGGATCGCGGTCAGGCGGTCGGGGTCGATGGTCAGGCCGAACAGCTTGTGCTGGTGCTGGCGCAGCACCGCTGGCAGTTGCAGGCGTTCCATGTCGTCTTCGGTGAGCGGGTAGTTGGCCGCGCGAATCCCGAATTGCATGGCCATGTAGAGGCAGGTCGGGGTCTTGCCGCAGCGGGACACACCGACCAGGATCAGGTCGGCCTTGTCGTAGTAGTGGGTGCGGGCGCCGTCGTCGTTGTCGAGGGCGAAGTTCACCGCCTCGATGCGCTCCATGTAGTTGGAGTTGTGCCCGATGGAGTGGGATTTGCCTACGGAGTAGGAGGAATGTTCGCTCAGCTCCTGCTCCAGCGGCGCCAGGAAGGTGGAGAAGATGTCGATCATGAACCCATTGGAGGTCGCGAGGATCTCACGAATGTCCTGGTTGACGATGGTGTCGAAAATGATCGGACGAAAACCGTCTTTTTCAGCCGCCAGATTGATTTGCTGTACCATGGCCCGGGCTTTATCCACGCTGTCTATATACGGGCGCGTGACTTTGCTGAAGGTAATGTTTTCGAACTGCGCCAGCAGGCTTTGACCCAGGGTTTCGGCGGTGATGCCGGTGCCGTCGGAGATAAAGAAAGCAGATCGTTTCATTTGAGCCTTGGGCCTTAAGCTGATGACGAATCTTGGATATGATAGGCGCGATTTTGCTGTCCCGCAGTGGGGCGCATTCTCACTTATTTTCCAGGTCCAGGCCACAAACGCTGGTAACTGCTCCTACTGAGCCGCCGGCGTCCTGAGCTTTTCCAACACAGTTAGTGGAGAGATCACCTTGGTAGAGTACGTAGTTTCCCTCGATAAGCTCGGCGTCCATGATGTAGAGCACGTGGGGGGCAAGAACGCATCCCTGGGCGAGATGATCAGTAATCTTGCTGGCGCTGGTGTTTCCGTCCCCGGTGGCTTTGCCACTACGGCCCAGGCTTACCGTGACTTCCTTGAGCTGAGCGGCTTGAACGCTCAGATCCATGCCGCGCTGGACGCTCTGGACGTTGATGACGTCGTGGCGCTGGCCAAGACCGGCGCCCAGATCCGCCAGTGGATCATGGAAGCCGAGTTCCCCGAGAAGCTCAACGCCGAGATCCGCACCGCGTTCGCCGCGCTGTCGGCTGGCAACCCGGACATGGCCGTGGCCGTGCGTTCTTCGGCCACTGCTGAAGACTTGCCCGATGCCTCCTTTGCGGGCCAGCAGGAAACCTTCCTGAACATCCGCGGCGTGGAAAACGTGATCCGTGCGGCCAAGGAAGTGTTCGCCTCGCTGTTCAACGATCGCGCCATTTCCTACCGCGTACACCAGGGTTTCGACCACAAGCTGGTGGCCTTGTCTGCCGGTGTGCAGCGCATGGTGCGTTCGGAAACCGGCACGGCGGGCGTGATGTTTACCCTGGACACCGAGTCGGGCTTTCGCGACGTGGTGTTCATCACCGGCGCCTACGGCCTGGGGGAAACCGTCGTACAAGGCGCGGTAAACCCGGACGAATTCTACGTTCACAAACACACCCTTGAAGCCGGCCGCCCGGCCATTCTGCGTCGCAACCTGGGCAGCAAGGCCATCAAGATGATCTACGGCGACGAGGCCAAGGCCGGTCGTTCGGTGAAAACCGTGGAAGTCGACAAGGCCGAACGCGCGCGTTTCTGCCTTACCGATGCCGAAGTCAGCGAGTTGGCCAAGCAGGCGATGATCATCGAGAAGCACTACAAGTGCCCGATGGACATCGAATGGGCCAAAGACGGCGACGACGGCAAGCTCTACATCGTGCAGGCTCGCCCCGAAACCGTAAAAAGCCGCACGTCGGCCAACGTCATGGAGCGCTACCTGCTCAAAGAAACCGGCACCGTGCTGGTAGAAGGCCGTGCTATCGGCCAACGCATCGGCGCAGGCAAGGTGCGGATCATCAAGGACGTGTCCGAGATGGACAAAGTCCAGCCGGGCGATGTGCTGGTGTCCGACATGACCGACCCGGACTGGGAACCGGTGATGAAGCGCGCCAGTGCCATCGTCACCAACCGGGGCGGGCGTACCTGCCACGCGGCGATCATCGCCCGCGAGCTGGGCATTCCGGCGGTGGTTGGCTGTGGCAACGCCACGCAACTGCTCAAGGACGGCCAGGGTGTGACCGTGTCCTGCGCCGAGGGCGACACCGGCTTCATCTTTGAAGGCGAGCTGGGTTTTGACATCAAGCAGAACTCCATCGATGCCATGCCGGAGCTGCCGTTCAAGATCATGATGAACGTCGGCAACCCCGACCGCGCCTTCGACTTTGCGCAGTTGCCGAACGCCGGTGTGGGCCTGGCCCGCCTGGAGTTCATCATCAACCGCATGATCGGCGTGCACCCCAAGGCCCTGCTGAACTACGACGGCCTGCCGCCAGACATCAAAGAGAGCGTCGACAAGCGCATCGCCGGTTACAACGACCCGGTGGGCTTCTATGTCGAGAAGCTGGTAGAAGGCATCAGCACCCTGGCCGCGGCGTTTTATCCGAAAAAGGTCATCGTGCGTCTGTCGGACTTCAAGTCCAACGAATACGCGAACCTGATCGGCGGCAAGCTCTACGAGCCGGAAGAAGAAAACCCGATGCTGGGCTTCCGTGGCGCCTCGCGCTACATCAGCGAAACCTTCCGTGACTGCTTCGAACTCGAGTGCCGTGCGCTCAAGCGCGTGCGCAACGAGATGGGCCTGACCAACGTCGAGATCATGGTGCCGTTCGTGCGCACCCTGGGCGAAGCGAGCCAAGTGGTTGACCTGCTGGCGGAGAACGGCCTGAGCCGGGGTGAGAATGGCCTGCGCGTGATCATGATGTGCGAGCTGCCGTCCAACGCCATTTTGGCCGACGAGTTCCTGGAGTTTTTCGACGGGTTCTCCATCGGCTCCAACGACCTGACCCAGCTGACTCTGGGCCTGGACCGCGACTCGGGGATCATCGCCCACCTGTTCGACGAGCGTAACCCGGCGGTCAAGAAGCTGTTGGCCAATGCCATCCAGGCGTGCAACAAGGCCGGCAAGTACATCGGGATCTGCGGCCAAGGCCCTTCCGATCACCCGGACCTGGCCAAGTGGCTGATGGAGCAGGGCATCGAAAGCGTTTCGCTGAACCCCGACTCGGTACTGGAAACCTGGTTCTTCCTGGCGGAAGGCCAAGCCTCGGCTTAAGGCGTCACCGTGCCGGCCAGCCCTGCGGCTGGCCGGCATTTTTCATTCTGGACAGGGCGGAACTCCTCAAGGACGCCGCCCTTTTTTGTGCAAGAGCATTATGCAAAGCAGCAGCAACCTGTTTCCCGTCGCCTTGACCAGCGCTGAGCGTCGTGGCGATTTAAGTGAAGATGTGTACCGCCTCAAACCTGGCAACAGCCCTGACGGCACGGTGGAATTGGCCGTGACCCGCCTGGGCCCGGCCGATGGCCCGGAAAACCGGGGCGTGCCGGTTATTTTGTTACACGGCAGTTTTTCCAACCGGCGCTTCTGGTATTCGCCCAAGGGCATTGGCCTGGGGGCGCATTTGGCGCGGGCGGGGTTTGACGTGTGGATCCCGGAAATGCGCGGCCACGGCCTGTCCAAGCGCAACCGGCAGTACGCCAAAAACCGCGTCGCAGACTATGCTCGTTACGATTTGCCGGCCATCGCCGCGTTTGTGCGTGAGCAAAGTGGGCAGGTTCCCCACTGGGTCGGGCATTCGCTGGGCGGTATCACCCTGGCGGCGGCGCTCGGTGGCCAGTATTTCGGCCCGTCCGACGTGGCCTCGGTGGCCTTGTTTGGCTGCCAGGTCAGCCGCACCTACTGGCCTTTGAAGATCCCATTGGTGGAGTGGGGCGGCCGCGTTATTTTGAAACGCTTTGCCCAGCTGTCAGGGGCGCGGCTCAAGCGCGGCCCCGAAGACGAGCCCATCGGCCTGGCGTTGGAAAGCATGCGTTGGTACGGGTTGTTCGGGCGTTTTGGCGATGCCGAGCGGGACTGGTGGAAGGGCCTGGCCGACGTCGATGTGCCGGTGTTGGCGGTGAGCGCTGCCGGTGATCGGCAAGACCCCGCGTGGGCGTGTCGCAGATTGTTCGAGCAGCTGGGGTCGCCGCATGGCCAGTACCTGTGCCTGGGCCGCGAGCACGGTTTTGGCGGGGATTTCGGGCATGTAGAGATGCTGGTCAGCAAGGCCGCGCAAGCGCAAGTATGGCCGCTGGTGCAACGTTGGTTGAACGATCCGCTCACTCCACTGAGCGCGGCTCAGGCCCAAGCAGTTTAAGGCGATGGCTCTGCGTGGGGCTTTTCGCCGGTTTGCATCAGCGGCTAAACTCGGACGTTTTGGCGTGTTCCGGTCATATTCAGTCGCTTGCGCGCGGTTGCGTTACGGCGCAAGGGGGCCGATGATCCTCGGCCTGGCTTAAAAAACACGCGATGCAATGCGTTTGCCTGATGTAGACAGCGGGCTGTTTAACACCTTCTTTCACTGACAGGAGTTTCCCGATGATCCATTACGTGACCCCCGACCTGTGCGATGCCTACCCGGACCAGGTGCAAGTGCTCGAGCCCATGTTCAGCAATTTCGGTGGCCGGGACTCCTTTGGTGGCCAGATCGTGACCCTCAAGTGTTTTGAGGACAACTCGCTGGTCAAGGCCCAGGCCGACCTCGACGGCAAGGGCAAGGTGTTGGTGGTCGACGGTGGTGGTTCCCTGCGCTGCGCGCTGTTGGGCGACATGATTGCCGAGAAAGCCGCGAAAAACGGCTGGGAAGGCCTGGTCATCTACGGATGCATCCGTGATGTCGACGTGATTGCCCAGATCGACCTCGGGGTACAGGCGTTGGCCAGCCATCCGAAGAAGACCGAAAAACGTGGCATCGGTGACTTGAACGTGGCCGTCACCTTCGCCGGCGTGACGTTTCGCCCGGGTGAGTACGTATACGCGGACAACAACGGCGTGATCGTCTCCGCCGTCCCGCTGAAAATGCCTGAATAAACCGCAGTAACCGACAGGGGTGAGGATGTTCGAGGAAGAAAACGCGCAGTGGGGGCTGGTGCATGCCCTGGTGCTGGACGGTAAAGGCGGCGCGCGTTCGATTGCCCGGACTGAGCTCGACGAACTGCAACTGCAACCCCAGGAAAGCCTGTGGCTGCATTGGGATCGCAGCCATCCGCAAACCCAGACCTGGTTGCGCAAAGCCAGTGGCTTGAGCGAGTTCGCCTGTGACCTGCTGCTGGAAGAAAACACCCGGCCGCGTCTGTTGCCGCTGCCCGAGAACGAGCTGTTGCTGTTTTTGCGCGGGATCAACCTGAACCCGGGGGCCGAGCCGGAAGACATGGTGTCGGTGCGTATCTTCGCCTCGGCCGCTCGCGTGATTTCCCTGCGTTTGCGCCCGTTGCGCGCCACCGACGAACTGCTGGTGCAACTGGCAGACGGCAAGGGCCCGAAAAACGCCTCGGAACTCATCCTGTACATGGCGCAATACCTGACCAACAAGGTGCAGGACCTGGTCAGCGACCTGTCCGAAATCGTCGACGGCGAAGAAGAAAAACTGGATGCCGACGAACGGTATACCCCGGAACACGGCACGGTCTTGCAGATCCGGCGACGGGCGGCGGGACTCAAGCGTTTCCTCGCGCCCCAGCGCGATATTTTCGGGCAACTCACCCGTATCAAATTGCCCTGGTTTTGCGACGACGACGCCGATTACTGGAACGAATTGAACAACAGCCTGACCCGTTACCTGGAAGAGCTGGAATTGACCCGCGAGCGCGTGGGGCTTGTGCTTGAGGCCGAAGACCGGCGCTTGAACGTGCGCATGAACCGCACCATGTACCGCTTTGGGATCATCACCGGCATCTTTTTGCCGATGAGTTTTCTGACCGGCCTGCTGGGCATCAACGTGGGCGGCATTCCGTTTTCTTCAAGCCCCTACGGGTTCGTGATTGCGTGCCTGATGATGGTGGCGGTGGCAGCGGGTCAGTGGTGGTTATTTCGACGTTTACGTTGGGTCTGACCTGAATGTGACCTGAACGTACGATGAGGTCATGTGACCCGAAGATTTTTACCCTCGTCTTTTAAAACACTTGCGAGAGGTCCCTATGCACGATCCGTTTGAACAGTCTTTGCGTGACATGCTGAACGCCTCGCCGTCCAACCGCGACGACGATGCCTGCCTGGGCCGCGTGCTGAAAACCGCTAACCGTCAGGTGGGCGCAGGCGACCTGTTCGGGTTGCTCGGTCGTTGGCTGCCTGCATTGATGATGGCGCTGAACAACGGTTCGGCCCACGTTTCACCGGTTTCTCGTCGTAAACCTGCTACTCGCACCGCTGATAAGGCTGAATGAATATGGAACTCGATCTCTGGACGCAGAGTCTGGTAGCTGCAATGACTGCACTGTGGACCAAAGTGGCGAACTTTATCCCTAACCTGTTTGGCGCGTTGGTGGTGGTGCTGCTGGGGTTTGTCGTGGCCAAGCTGCTCGACACCCTGCTGTCCAAATTGCTCGCCAAACTGGGGCTCGATCGCCTGATGGCGGGCACCGGCCTTACCAAGATCATGGGGCGTGCGGGCTTGCAGGTGCCCATCTCGACCTTGATCGGCAAGATCGTCTATTGGTTCGTTTTATTGATTTTTCTGGTTTCGGCAGCCGAATCCCTTGGCCTTGAGCGAGTTTCAGCTACGCTCGACATGCTGGCGCTGTATTTGCCGAAAGTCTTCGGCGGCGCGCTGGTGTTGCTGGTCGGGGTTTTACTGGCGCAACTGGCCAATGGGCTGGTGCGCGGCGCCGCTGAAGGCGTGGGCCTGGATTACGCCAGTGGCTTGGGGCGAATCGCCCAGGGGCTGGTGATCATCATCAGTATTTCGGTTGCGATCAGCCAGTTGGAGGTCAAGACTGACCTGCTCAACCACGTAATCGTGATTGTTTTGGTGACCATTGGTCTGGCTGTTGCGCTGGCCATGGGGTTGGGAAGCCGGGAAATTGCCGGTCAGATTCTTGCGGGAATCTATGTGCGTGAGCTGTATCAGGTAGGGCAACAAGTGCGTGTGGGTGAGGTTGAAGGGCAGATCGAGGAGATCGGCACGGTCAAGACGACCCTGCTGACGGATGATGGCGAATTGGTGTCGCTTTCCAACCGGATCTTGCTGGAACAGCATGTGACTAGCCGCTAACCCGGCAAATCCTGCTAATGTACGCCGCCGCATTCCTGGGCCAACCAGGCTGGGGCGGATATTGACCTGACTGTCGGCACGACTTGTTTTGAATAAAGCCCAAACGCTGTCCACGCGCTATGACCCCCGTGAGCTCTCCGATGAGGAGTTGGTCGCGCGCGCGCACACGGAGCTCTTTCACGTAACACGCGCTTACGAAGAATTGATGCGCAGGTATCAACGCACTTTGTTCAACGTTTGTTCAAGATACTTAGGGAACGATCGTGATGCGGATGATGTCTGTCAGGAGGTGATGCTCAAGGTGCTATATGGCCTCAAGAACTTTGAGGGCAAATCCAAGTTCAAGACATGGCTATATAGCATCACGTACAACGAGTGCATCACGCAGTACAGGAAGGAACGGCGAAAGCGTCGCTTGATGGACGCGTTGAGTCTGGACCCCCTTGAGGAGGCGTCTGAAGAAAAGGCGCCGGCACCCGAGGAGAAGGGCGGACTCGATCGCTGGTTGGTGTATGTGAACCCGATTGACCGGGAAATTCTGGTGCTACGATTTGTCGCAGAGCTGGAATTTCAGGAAATCGCTGACATCATGCACATGGGTTTGAGTGCTACAAAAATGCGTTACAAACGTGCTCTAGACAAATTACGTGAGAAATTTGCGGACAGTACTGAAACTTAGTTCAGTGCAAATACCTCTTACGTGTAGGCAAGTTCTGTTAGACTTGTCGCCGAGTTGTCCCCCGGTATGTGGGACTGCTTTACAATCACCAGATGGGGATTTAACGGATGAAACTGAAAAACACCTTGGGCTTTGCCATTGGTTCTCTTATTGCTGCCGCTTCTTTCGGCGCTCTGGCACAAGGCCAAGGCGCAGTTGAAGGCCAGCTGTTCTACAAGAAGCAGTACAACGATAGCGTCAAGCACATCGAAGACGGCTTCAACCCAGGCGCTAGCATCGGTTACTTCCTGACCGACGACGTGTCGATCAACCTGAACTACGACACCACCAACCACACCCGTTCGAACGACGGTACTGGCAACCAGAAGATCAAAGGTGACACCGGCAGCGTTACTGCCCAGTACCACTTCGGTCAAGCTGGCGTCGACGCCCTGCGTCCGTACGTAGAAGGTGGTTTCGGTCACCAGAGCCGCACCAACGTACAAGCTGACGGCCACAGCGGTCGCGACCAGTCCACCCTGGCTATCGCTGGCGCTGGCGTGAAGTACTACTTCACCGACAACCTGTTCGCCCGTGCTGGCGTTGAAGCAGACTACGCGCTGGACAACGGCAAGTGGGACTACTCCGCACTGGTTGGCCTGGGTGTGAACTTCGGCGGCAACGCTGGCGCCAAGCCTGCTCCAACACCTGCTCCAGCACCTGCTCCAGAGCCAACTCCAGAGCCAGAAGCTCCAGTTGCTCAGGTTGTACGTGTTGAGCTGGACGTGAAGTTCGACTTCGACAAGTCGGTTGTTAAGCCTAACAGCTACGGCGACGTGAAAAACCTCGCTGACTTCATGAAGCAATACCCACAAACCACCACCGTTGTTGAAGGTCACACTGACTCCGTCGGTCCTGACGCTTACAACCAGAAGCTGTCCCAGCGTCGTGCTGACGCGGTCAAGCAAGTTCTGGTCAAAGACGGTATCGCTCCTAACCGTGTAAGCTCGGTTGGTTACGGCAAATCCCGCCCAGTTGCTGACAACGCAACTGAAGCTGGCCGTGCTGTTAACCGTCGCGTAGAAGCCTCGGTTGAAGCTCAAGCAGCTCAGTAATTACTGAGTTGTAGAAAAAAGCCCGGCTCTTGAGCCGGGCTTTTTTTCGCCTGCCGATTCACCTTATGCGCAAGCGATGGCGCCAGATTCAACCGCCTGCATCGCCGCCGCGACCTGGCCAATCACCAGGATTGCCGGGCTCTTGAGGGCAAAGGCTGTGGCATCGTCCTGCATCCGAGACAGCACGCTGCGGCACTCGCGTTGCGCCGGCAACGACGCGTTTTCGATCATCGCCACCGGCATGTCAGTGGCCATGCCGCCGGCCAGCAATTGCTCGCGGATTTCTCCCAGCTTCGCCACGCCCATGTAGATCACCAGGGTTGTCCCGCCTTCGGCCAGCGCGCGCCAATTGAGCGAGCTGTCATCCTGAGTGTGGGCCGTGACCAGCGTGACGCCGCGACTCACGCCGCGTAACGTCAAAGGAATGTCCGAGTTCGTGGCCCCGGCCAATCCGGCCGTGATGCCGTTGACCAGTTCTACCTCAACCCCGTGCGCCCTGAGCCACATCGCCTCTTCACCGCCCCGGCCAAAAATACACGGATCGCCGCCTTTCAAGCGCACCACACACTTGCCTTGGCGCACATAGCGCAGCATCAGGCGGTGGATGAACGCTTGAGGCGTCGAGCGGCAACCGCCACGCTTGCCCACCGTCACCACGCGTGCCGCCGGGTTGTGCTCCAGCACTGCGGGGTTCACCAGATCATCGATCAGCACCACATCGGCTTCACGCAAGGCTCTCACGGCCTTGAGGGTCAGCAACTCCGGATCTCCCGGGCCTGCGCCCACCAACCAGACTTTTGCGCTCATGTTTTTCCCCTCACACACTGATCGCGATTGGCTGCGGACGGCTGGCCAATAGACGCTTGATTTCCGGTACACAGGAGCCGCATTGCGTGCCGCACCCCAGTTCCTGTTTCAAACCGTTGAGGTCCAGGCCCCGTGATATACCCGCGCACACCGCGCTTTCGCTGACGTTCTTGCAATTGCACAGCGTCTTGGTCGCGCCCCCGGTGGCTTCACCGGGCGCTGCGCTCAAAGGCGCCAACAGCCAGCGCCGCAACTGTTCATCGGTGCGACCCTCCAGCCACAGGCTTTGCAACCAGTGCCGCGCCAGGGTTTCCCCGGCCAGGCGGATCGCCGTGATGCGGCCTTTTTCGATCTTCACCCGCTTGCCGATGGCGCGTCGCGGGTCGTCATAGGCCATCACCGGGCCGTCATTCAGGCCCAATAATTCGTCGATTTGCCTGAGTAGCGCAGGTTCCGGTGCCTCTGAATGCGCCGCACGCACGAGCAGCGCGGGCCGTTCGCGCCCGGTCAGGCTCAAGCTGACATAGGCAAAGCCTTCGCACAGTGGGCGCAAGGCTTCGAAGTGGCGCTGCACATCCCCCTCGATCAGCGCGAACAAGTGCCAGGGGAGTTGCACGGCTTCCAGGCGCACGCCGCTGTGCTTGAGTTCGGGTTGTTTGGACAGCGGGTCGAACGCCGGTTGGGTGATGGCATTTACACCACCCTTGAGAAACCGGTCGCCCCAGTGCATCGGCAGAAAGGCCTGGCCGGGCCGCACGCTGTCATCGCCCGCCACCGCCACAATCACACTGCCGCGTCGGCTTTTGAGGCTGACCAGGTCGCCCTCGTTCAGCCGCTGGCGACGCAACTCGTCGGGGTGCAGGCTCAGCAACGCCTCGCTGACATGCCCGAACAACTGCGCGGCCGTGCCGGTGCGGCTCATGCCGTGCCACTGATCGCGCAGGCGCCCGGTGATCAGGGTCAACGGGAAACGTGCATCGCGCTGTTCTTTGGCGGCGCGGTACGGGTCGGCCACAAAGTGTGCGCGTCCGCTCTCGGTGGGGAACACGCCATCGGTGTAGAGGCGCGGCGTCCCGGCGTGTGCGCCGAGCGGGAACGGCCATTGTTGCGGCCCCAGGCGGTCGAGCAGGGCGTGGCTGATACCCGACAGGTCCAGGTCACGCCCTTGTGTCAGCAGCTTGTACTCATCAAACACCTGCGACGTTTGCTCGAATGCAAACAACCCTGGGCGCTCGGGGCGCAGGCGTTTTTCCAGGCGCTGGGCGAAATCTACCGTGATTGCCCAGTCCGGCCGTGCTTCACCGGGTGGGAGAATGGCCCGTCGTACGTGGGAAATACGCCGCTCCGAGTTGGTCACCGTGCCTTCTTTTTCGCCCCAACTGGCCGCTGGCAATAACAGATCCGCGAAAGCCGCCGTTTCGGTGGTACGAAAGGCTTCCTGCAACACCACGAACGGGCAAGCCTCTAGCGCCTTGCGTACGGCGCCCTGGTCCGGCATCGACTGCGCGGGGTTGGTGCAGGCGATCCACAGCGCCTTGATGGTGCCCGCCTGCACCTGTTCAAACAGCTCGATGGCGCTCAGCCCGGCCTTGCCGGGTAATTGCTCGACGCCCCAGTAAGCCGCCACTTCGGCGCGATGGTCCGGGTTGGCGGCGTCACGATGGCCGGGCAACAAGTTCGACAGGCTGCCGGTTTCGCGCCCGCCCATGGCATTGGGTTGACCGGTCAGGGAGAACGGTCCGCAGCCGACGCGGCCGATGGTGCCGGTGGCCAGGTGCAGGTTGATCAACGCGCTGTTCTTGGCGCTGCCCGCGGTGGACTGGTTCAGCCCCATGCACCACAACGACAAAAAGCTCGCCGACGTGCCGACCCACTCGGCACACACCCGCAATTGCTCGACGCTGATCCCGCACAACTGCGACACCATGTGCGGCGTGTAGTCATGCACCAGCCGTTTGAGTTCAGCCAGGCCGTCGGTGTGCGCCTGGATAAAGGCGCGATCGACCCAGTCTTCCCACAGCAACAAGTGCAAGATCCCATGGAACAACGCCACATCGGTGCCCGGCAAAATTGCCAGGTGCAGGTCGGCCAAGTCGCAGGTGTCGGTACGACGGGGGTCGATCACCAGCACTTTCATGTGCGGGCGTCGGGCCTTGGCTTCTTCCAAACGTCGGAACAGTACCGGGTGGGCGTAGGCCATGTTGCTGCCGACGATCATCACGCAGTCGCTGTTTTCCAGGTCTTCATAGCTGCACGGCGGTGCGTCGGCGCCCAGGCTGCGCTTGTAGCCCACCACCGCGGATGACATGCACAGCCGCGAATTGCTGTCGATGTTATTGGTGCCGATCAATGCCCGCGCCAGCTTGTTGAAGCTGTAGTAATCCTCGGTCAACAGCTGCCCGGAGATGTAAAACGCCACGCTGTCCGGGCCGTGCTCGGCGAGGGTGTCGGCGAACACATTCGCGGCGTGGTCCAGCGCGGTGTCCCACGTCGTGCGGCTGCGCGCCAGGCCCTTGCCCAGGCGCAGTTCGGGGTACAACGCGCGGGCGGCCAAGTCCCCGGTCAGGTGCAGGCTTGAGCCTTTGCTGCACAGTTTGCCGAAGTTGGCCGGGTGGCTCGGGTCGCCGCTCACGCCCAGGATCTGTTCGCCGTCATGCTCGATCAGCACGCCGCACCCCACCCCGCAATAACAGCAGGTGGACGCGGTGGTCTGGCGGTTCATCAACCGGCGTCCCGCAGGGCCAGCATGACGCGGCCGTTTTCCACCCGGGCCGGGTGGTGGTGCGCGCAGCCGATGTCCGGCGCCTGGGCCTCGCCAGACGCCAGGTCGATTTGCCAGTTGTGCAGCGGGCAGGCCACGCGTTTGCCGTAGATCAGCCCCTGGGACAGCGGCCCGCCCTTATGGGGGCAGCGGTCGTCGAGGGCGAACACTTCGTCGTCACTGGTCCGAAAAATCGCGATATCGCCTTTTGGCCCGTTGATGATGCGCGAGCCAAGGGCGTTGATCTCGTCGAGAGCACAGATATCCAGCCAGTTCATGCCGGCACCTCCAGTTGTTTGACGGGGATCACGTCGAATTCCTTTTTCAGCAGCGGCTGTTCCAGGCGCTCTTTCCACGGGTCTTGTTCAAACGACAGGGAAAACTGCAGACGTTCATTCAGTGCCTGGCGCCGCACGGGGTCTTCCAGCACCGCCTTTTTGATGTGCTCCATGCCGACCCGTTGCAGGTAGTGCACGGTGCGCTCCAGGTAAAAAGCCTCTTCGCGGTACAGCTGCAGGAACGCGCCGTTGTATTCGCGCACTTCCTCGGCGGTTTTCAGTTTGACGAAAAACTCGGCCACCTCGGTCTTGATCCCGCCGTTGCCGCCGATGTACATCTCCCAGCCGGAGTCGACGCCGATAATGCCGACGTCCTTGATGCCCGCTTCCGAGCAGTTGCGCGGGCAACCGGACACCGCCAGTTTCACCTTGTGCGGCGACCACATGTTGAACAGGTCATGCTCAAGCTCGATGCCCAGTTGCGTGGAGTTTTGCGTGCCAAAGCGGCAAAACTCGCTGCCCACGCAAGTTTTCACAGTGCGGATGGATTTGCCGTAGGCATGCCCGGACGGCATGTCCAGGTCTTTCCAGACGCCCGGCAAATCCTGTTTCTTGATGCCCAGCAAGTCGATGCGCTGGCCGCCGGTAACCTTGACCATCGGCACGTTGTACTTGTCGGCCACGTCGGCAATGCGGCGCAGTTCCGAAGGGTTGGTCACGCCGCCCCACATCCTGGGGACGACCGAGTAGGTGCCGTCTTTCTGAATGTTGGCGTGGGCGCGCTCGTTGATCAGTCGCGATTGCGGGTCATCCTTGGCCTCGCCCGGCCAGGTGGAGATCAGGTAGTAGTTGAGTGCCGGGCGGCATGTGGCGCAGCCGTTCGGTGTGCGCCAGTTCAGGTAGCTCATGGTGCCCGCGATGGTCAGCAGGTGCTGGTCGCGGATGGCCTGGCGAATCTGGCCATGATTGAGGTCGCTGCAGCCGCAAATGGCTTTTTCGCTTTTGGGCTTCACATCCGCCGCGCCGCCCACGGTGTTGATCAGAATCTGTTCCACCAGGCCCACGCAGGAGCCACAGGAACTGGCAGCCTTGGTGTGCTTTTTGACCTCGTCGACGCTGAACAGCCCCTGTTCCTGGATCGCCTTGACGATGGTGCCCTTGCACACGCCGTTGCAGCCGCACACTTCGGCGTTGTCGGCCATGCTCATGGCCTTGTCCTGGCCCTGGTGGCCGACGTCGCCCAAGGCGTTTTCGCCAAACATCAGGTGGTCGCGGATCTCGCCGATGGCGTGGTTCTCACGGATCTGGCGGAAATACCAACCGCCGTCTGCGGTGTCGCCGTACAGGCAGGCGCCCACGAGGATGTCGTCCTTGATCACCAGCTTCTTGTACACGCCGCCGATCGGGTCGGAGAGGGTGATGGTTTCGGTGCCTTCGCCGCCCATGAAGTCCCCAGCCGAGAACAGGTCGATGCCGGTCACTTTCAATTTGGTCGAGGTGACCGAGCCCTGGTAGCGGGCGAAACCCAGTTGGGCCAAGTGGTTGGCGCACACCTTGGCCTGTTCGAACAACGGTGCCACCAGGCCATAGGCGATGCCGCGATGGCTGGCGCATTCGCCGATGGCATAGATGCGCGGGTCGTAGGTTTGCAGGGTGTCGTTGACCAGAATCCCGCGGCTGCACGGGATGCCGGACTTTTCCGCAAGCTCGGTGTTGGGGCGGATGCCTGCGGCCATCACCACCAGGTCGGCGGGGATCACGTCGCCATTTTTGAACTGCACCGAGCCGACGCGGCCATTGCCGGCGTCGTGCAGCGCCTGGGTCTGTTCTTGCAGGCGGAACACCAGGCCGCGGCTTTCCAGCTCGGTTTGCAGCAACTGGCCGCTGGTCTTGTCCAGTTGGCGCTCCAGCAGCCATTCGCCGATGTGCACCACGGTCACGTGCATGCCGCGCAGCATCAGGCCGTTGGCGGCTTCCAGGCCTAGCAACCCGCCGCCGATCACCACCGCGTGTTTGTGGGTCTTGGCGGTGTCGATCATGACCTGGGTGTCGGCGATGTCGCGGTAGCCGATCACACCCTGCAACGTATTGCCCGGGATCGGCAGGATGAACGGCGTGGAGCCGGTGGCGATCAGCAGGCGGTCGTACTCGGCCTCGGTGCCGTCTTCGGCGATGACACGGCGTTTGACCCGGTCGATCTGCACCACTTTGCGGTTGAGCAACAGTCGGATGTTGTTTTCCTGATACCAGCTCAGGTCGTTGAGCACGATCTCTTCAAAGGTTTGCTCGCCCGCCAGCACCGGCGACAGCAGGATGCGGTTGTAGTTGGTGTGGGGCTCCGCGCCGAAGACGGTGATGTCATACAGGTCGGTGCTCAGCTTGAGCAATTCTTCAAGGGTGCGAACCCCGGCCATGCCGTTGCCGATCATCACCAGTTTGAGTTTTTTCATGTCGTTCTCCGCAAGTAGCTCGGCAAATCGCGCGCAACAAAAAAAGGCGTCCCCGCTGGTAAGCCAGCGAGGACGCCTTTGTCCGGTCCCGTTCTCTCGGGAAACCCTGCCTTCGTCGTTGAAGGCCGGGCTGTATGTCATGTGTTGAAACAGGTAATGCAGCGGTTGTGCCAACTCACCCGATCGCCGGGTTTATTGAGCGGGCCGTGGGGCGGTCAGCCGATTTCGCCTCTCATTGGTGCAATAACCCATACAGCAGCACCAGATTGATCAGCAGCGACACCACGGCCAGGGTTTGCCAGACCTTGAGCGGTTCGCGCTCAAGCAGCGGCCGGGGGCGCAGGCTCAGTTCGCGGCGGTCGGCCTGTTCGAGCACCAGCAGCCATTCTTCGGCGGTTTCATAACGGTGTGTGGGTTGAACGGCCACGGCCTGTTCCAGGCTGTGGTGCAGCCAGTCGGGCAGGTCGGGGCGATAGCGGCTGGCGCTGACCGGCGTTGTGAACCGCGGGCGTTGGAAGGCTTCGATCTCGCCGTAGGGATAGTGGCCGGTCAGCAGGTAATACAAGGTGACGCCCACCGCATACAGGTCTTGTTGCGCTGTAGGGCGTTCGCCATTAAAGGCTTGTGGTGCGATGAAACTGGGCGTGCCCGGCAGCAAGTGGGCGCGGTCTTGCGAGAGCCCCGGGCAATACGCCAGGCCAAAATCCAGCACGCGCAGTTCGCCATCGTCCCCCAGCAGCAGGTTGTCCGGCTTGATGTCACGGTGCAGGATTTGCCGCCGATGCAGCATGCCCACGGCCCGTAGCAGGCGTTCGGCCAAGGATTGCCATTGCGCCAGCGGCAACGGGCCTTGCTGCTTGAACAGCTCGGCCAGGGTGATGCCGGGGTATTCGCGCATCACGTAGTACAAATGCTGACGGCCGGTGGCGGGGTGGACTTCAGGAAACGCGCGCCCGGCGACCCGTCGCAAAAACCACTCTTCCGACAGCAAGGCTTGTGCGGCGTCGGTGTCGTCGTCATGGCCACGCGGCAAGGTCTTTAAAAGCCATGCCTGTTGTTGGGCATCACGCACGCGGTAAAGCAGGGACTGGCGGCTTTGCCCCAGCACCGCCTCGACCTCCCACCCCTCGAAAGACTGGCCGGGCTTAAGGGCGGGCGGCAGCGGCCATTGCTGCAGTTGCACCAGTGCGTCACCCAAGGTGGCGGCGCCCAGTTGGTCGACGCGCACCAGCAGGGCACTGGCGTTATCCAGGCTGCCGGCCAGGTGCGCGGCGTTGACCAGGGTGTTCACGGCCAGGTCTGGGTCGGACTGTTCGCGTAGGATCGAGCGAATCGTCTGATCACCCAGGGTCGCCCACACGCCATCGCTGAGCAGCAGGAACGACTCGCCAGCGCGCAGCTCGCCGTCGAGGAAGTCCACCACCAGGTGTTGGTCCAGGCCCATGGCGCGCTTGAGCACGTGCTGCATGCCGGGTTGTTCCCACACATGGTCTTCGCTGATGCGGGTGAGCTCGCCGTCCAGCCAGCGGTAGACCCGGCAATCACCGACGTGGGCCAGGGTAAACCGCTGGCCGCGCAGCACAATCGCGCTCAGGGTGGTCAGCAAGGGCTGGCCGCCGCCGTTGGCTTGCAGCCAGCGGTTCTGCGCCACCAGCAAGCGCTCCAACGCCTGGGCCACGCCCCAGGTTTGCGGCGTGGAGTAGTAGTCCAGCGCCAGCGCCTGCAAGGTCGAACGGGCCGCCAGGCCGCCGTCGGCGCACTGGCTCACACCGTCGGCAATGGCGCACAGGTAGCCTTTGCTGGCCGCCAGTTCCGGCGCCGGGGTGACCAAGCGCACCGCGTCCTGGTTTTCCTGCCGGGGGCCGATGGCGCTGGCTTGAGCGACGCTCAGTTGCAGGCTCATCAGACCCGCGCAGCCGTCACCGCCGCCGAACCCCAGGTGGTTCTCCAGCGACGCTTGACCCCATGCAGACCAAACCAGGCCAGCAGGCCCAGGCTTGCGAACAGCCACAGCGCCAACTGATAGCTGCCGGTGCTTTGCTTGATCGCGCCCATGCCCGCCGCCAGGGCAAAGCCGCCGATGCCACCGGCCATGCCGATCAAGCCGGTCATGACGCCGATTTCACGGCGAAAACGCTGCGGCACCAATTGGAAAACCGCCCCGTTGCCCGCTCCAAGACCCAGCATGGTGCAGACGAAAAGTGCCAGCGCGGCGTAGGAACTGGGCAGGTTGAAACCCACGGCGGCAATGCAGATCGCCGCCACGGCGTACATGCCCAGCAACGTGCGGATGCCGCCAAAGCGGTCGGCCAGTGCGCCACCCAGCGGGCGCATCAGGCTGCCGCCAAACACACAGGCAGCGGTGTAGTAACCGGCAGTGACCGGGCTCAGGCCGTACTGGTCGTTGAAATAGCCGGGCAGGGCACTGGCCAGGCCGATAAAGCCGCCGAAGGTCACGCTGTAGAAAAACATGAACCACCAGCTGTCACGGTCGCCGAGGGCTTTGAAATAGTCCGCCAAGGCTTTGGCCTTGGGCCGCTCGGGGGCGTTGCGCGCCAGCCAGGCAAACACGATCAGGGTCAGCACCAGCGGGATCAGCGCAAAACCGAACACGTTGCTCCAGCCAAATGACGCCGCCAGTACCGGGGCGATCAGCGCGGCAAACACGGTGCCGGAGTTACCCGCGCCCGCAATACCCATGGCCTTGCCCTGGTGTTCGGCGGGATACCACTGTGACGCCAGCGGCAGGGCCACGGCAAACGAGGCGCCAGCCATGCCCAGGAACAGGCCGAGCAACAAGGCCTGTTCGTAGCTGTGAATCCCCAGTTGCCAGGCGCCGAGCAGGGCGCTGATAACAATGACCTGGCCAATGATCCCGGCGGTCTTGGGCGACAGTTTGTCCGCCAGCATGCCTATCAGGAACCGCAGGATCGCGCCCGCCAGGATCGGCGTGGCCACCACCAGGCCGCGCTGTTGGGTGGTGAGATGCAGGTCGGCGGCGATTTGCACCGCCAGCGGGCCCAGCAGATACCAGACCATGAAGCTCAGGTCGAAATACAGGAAAGCGGCAAACAAGGTCGGGGTGTGACCGGATTTCCAGAAGCTTGATTTCATCACGCACCTCAACGGTTGAGAGTCTTGTCAGAAGGCCTTGTGATGGAACGGCTGGCCCAGCCCGCCCCATCGGCCCCAGGCAATGGGGCCAAAACGAAAAAACGCCGCCACCGGGCTCGCGAGGGGCAAACCGGATGTGCGACGTCTTTGTCGTGGAGGGGCAACCGCCGTTGGCTACCTGTACCGTTTGTTTTGCAGGAGCTGTGCCAATCTGGCGTCTGGTGTGAAAGGCCGGCGCAGAAGACCTCAGCCCAGCAGTTCGCTCATGGCGATGATTTGCTCGGCCACTTGGATGAGTTTCTGCTGGCGGCTCATGGCCTGGCGGCGCATCAGGGTGTAGGCCTCTTCCTCGTTGCAGTCCTTCATTTTCATCAACAGGCCCTTGGCCAGCTCGATGCGCTTGCGTTCGGCCAGCTGCTGGTCGCGGGCCTGCAACTGCGCGCGCAGGGCCTGGTCGCTCTCAAAGCGCGCCATGGCCACGTCCAGGATCGGTTGCAGGCGTTGAGCCTGAATACCTTCGACGATGTAGGCGCTCACGCCGGACTTGATCGCCTGGCGCATGACCCCTGGGTCATGTTCATCGGTAAACATCACGATGGGCCGTGGCTGGTCGCGGCTGACCAGCACCACTTGCTCCATCACATCGCGCCCCGGTGATTCGGTATCGATCAGGATCACGTCGGGGCGCACCGTTTCGACGCGTGCCGGCAGGTCGATGGTCAGGCCGGACTCGTCGATCACCTCAAACCCGGCCTCGGTCAGCGCCGCCTTGAGCCGCCCGACTTTGCGCGGGGTGTCGTTGATCAGCAGGATTCGCAGCATCACAACCTCCGGTCAGCGGGCGGGCTGGTGGCCAGGGCGTGCAAGTGGAAGCTGCGCGCATAGCCAGCAGGGTCGGTGCCGTCCCAGACTTTGCCGTCGAGCAGTTGGCTGGAACGCATGTCCTGGCCTGGCACGGCAATGCCCAGCGCACCGGCGGCCTCGCGGTACAGCGCCAGTTGCTGCACCTGGCGGGCGACGCCGAGGTAATCCGGGTCGTCCCGCAGCAGGCCCCAGCGGCGGAACTGGGTCATGAACCACATGCCGTCCGACACATACGGGTGATTGACCGCACCGTCGCCAAAAAAGCGCAGCGGGTGGGGGTCGTGCCACGTATTGCCGAGGCCGTCGTCATAGTGGCCGCACAGGCGCGGCTCGATGCAGTCCAGGGGCGCATCGAGGTAATCGTGGGCGCTCAACAGTTGGGCGGTCGAGCGGCGATTCTCCGGGCTTTGTTCGATAAACCGGCTGGCTTCAAGAATAGCCATCACCAGCACCCGCGCGGTATTGGGGTATTGCTCGACAAACGCGCGGGTGCAGCCGAGGACTTTTTCTGGGTGATCGGGCCAGATCGCCTGGGTGGTGGCCAGGGTGAAGCCCTGATGGTGTTTCACTGCGCTGGCGCACCAAGGCTCGCCCACGCAAAACCCGTCGATACGCCCGGCTTGCAGGTGCGCGACCATTTGCGGCGGTGGCACCACCACGCTGTCGACATCCTGCAACGGGTGAATGCCTTGGCTGGCGAGCCAGTAATACAACCACATGGCGTGAGTGCCCGTGGGAAAGGTCTGCGCGAACGTGAGTTTTGTCCGGCTTTGGTGCACGTGGCGTTCCAGTGCCTCAGGAGTGGTCACGCCTTGTTGTTGCAGGCCGTGGGACAGGTTGATGCTCTGGCCGTTCTGGTTCAGGCCCATCAGCACGGCCATGTCGGTAGGGGCGACGCCGCCGATGCCCAGGTGCACGGCGTAGATCAGGCCGTACAGGCAATGGGCGGCGTCCAGCTCGCCGCTGGCCAGGTTGTCGCGCAGGTTGGCCCACGACGACTGGCGCTTGAGGTTCAGGGTCAGGCCGTAGGGCTGGGCGAAGCCCTGGGTGGCGGCCACCACCACCGAGGCGCAATCGCTCAGTGCCATGAACCCGAGGTTGAGGCTGCTCTTTTCCGGGGCATCGCTGCCGTTTACCCAGGCCAGGGGATCGTTCATCGACGCATACCTTCTGATAAAAACGCGGGCCCTGTGCACATCATGCGCGGGCGGCGACAGGTAAGGCTTAGCAAGGCATATGCCACGGGCGCGCCGTCAGGTTTTCATCAGGATTGAAAACCGCCGGGCTTTCAGTATGGCCGGCCACCCCCTCACGCCTTCGGCGGGAACACAGCCATGTCTACCCACCCTTGCCGCTGTTCGCGCCTGCCACGCCTGCTGCTCTGCGGGCTGTTGCTGGGCAGTTCGCCTGCCCTGAGCGCGCTGTATCAGGCGCGGGACGAAAGCCTGCATACCTTTTTTACTGCCTTGTCGGTTTCGTTGGGCCAACCGGTGGTCGTCAGCCCGGCGGCGGCGCGTAAACGTCTCAGCGGGGCATTCGAGTTTGACCAGGCGCAGCAGGTGCTGGAAACGGTGGCCCGCGAGCAGGGCTTGATCTGGTATGGCGACGGGCAAGTGCTGTACCTCTATGACGCCAGCGAGGCAAAAAGCTCAGTGGTTGCGTTGCGGCACTTGTCGGTCGACAGGTTGCGCAACCTCATGCGTCGCTCGGGGCTGGACGAAACGCGCCACCCGCTGCGCGAGAGCGGCGGGCGTGTGTTTTATGTGTCGGGGCCGCCGAATTATGTCGATCACGTCCTGCGCCTGACGCAACTGATGGACCGCCCGCGTGCCGACCTGCGCACCGGGGCCCACACGATCAGCGTGGTGCAGGTGCTCAATACCCACGTCGCCGATCGCCAGTACGACCTGGGCAAAAAGACCGTCACCGTCCCCGGCATGGCCACGCTGATCGAAAAACTGCAGGTGGCCGGGGATGTTTCCTTGCTGGCCTACCCCGACACCAACAGCCTGCTGATCAAGGGCAAGCCCGAGCCGGTGCGCGTTGTCGAGCGCCTGGTGGCCGAGCTGGACGTGCCCAAGCGGGCGGTGGAGGTTTCGTTGTGGTGGGTGGACATGGAGCGTGCCGCGCTCGCGCAACTGGGCCTGGGGGATGAACCTGCACTCGCGGCGACGCGGGTGCTGACACAGGTGGCAGACAACGCGTTCATGGCGCAGGTCGGCGCGCTGGAGCGGCGCCGGCGGGCGCAGGTGTCGCGGCTGCCGGTGATCCTCACCCAGGAGAATGTGCCCGCGGTGTTTCATGACAACCAGACGTTTTATCTGCCCCGGGATCAATGGCAGCCGGTGGAACACGGCACGCAGGTGAGCGTGGTGCCGCGTTTTGCCGAAGCGGGCCAGATTGAACTGCTGTTGGAC
This sequence comes from Pseudomonas sp. SDO5215_S409, assembly GCF_054071325.1. Classification (NCBI taxonomy): domain Bacteria; kingdom Pseudomonadati; phylum Pseudomonadota; class Gammaproteobacteria; order Pseudomonadales; family Pseudomonadaceae; genus Pseudomonas; species Pseudomonas sp. SDO5215_S409. The sequence goes on from NZ_JBSVWN010000033.1 coordinate 56,412, forward strand.
ATTGAAGACGGTCGCCCACTGGACCCGGCCGAGGGCGTGGCGCTGGGGCGCACGGGCATCAACACCGTGGTGCGGGCGCCTGCGGGCAGGCGATTGCTGGTGGGCGTGTTTGCGCGCGAGGCCCAGGGCGTGCGGCTGTTTGTCATCCAGGCCCGGGCCGTGGCCGATGACCTGCCGCCCGGGGCGGCCCAGGCCCCCCCGCTGACCGCATCGCAGTACGAGCGGGTGAAGCGGGCGTTCAAGCGCGTATCCGAGCCTTGAGCGGCGGGGGCGAAAACTCTTACAGGGTGCGCCTGGAAAATCCCGGTGTTTGTGGGCTTTGGCCTACCGAGGAATCGGGCGCGGGTTTTTATAGTCGTGGCCTTTCTGGCAGACCAGCGTTGAACAGTGAGGGGCTTGAATGTCTGTAGCAGGGCGCAGCGGGGTGAATGAGAGCGTGAAGGCCGGGCCCATCGGTTTTGGCCGTTGGGCATTGCAGGGTGATGGGCGGCTGATGGGAGAGGGGACGACCGTCCAGCTACCGCCCAAGGAATGGCACGTATTGCGGTTGTTGCTGGCGTCGGCCACGCGCCTGGTGAGCAAGGACCGCTTGCTGGCGCTGGTGTGGCCTGACGGCACCGCGTCCGAGGAGTCCCTGACCCGGTGCATCTATTCGCTGCGCAAACACCTGAAAAGCGACAAAGGGTTTATCACGACCGTGTATGGCCGGGGCTATCGCTTCAACGGCCCGGTGCTGCGCAATGAGGACGGCGCCCCGGTGTGCCCGGTGTGCGGGGGCGGGCGCTGATGAACACGTTCTGGCGCAAGGGGTTGCTGGTGATATTGCTGATGGGGGCCAATGAGGCCCGCGCGTACTGCTGGGCCGAGGCTGCGCGCCGTTACGACGTTGAGCCCGAGTTGCTGCAAGCCATCGCCGCCGTGGAGTCCGGTTATCGCGCCGAGGCCATGAACTACGCCAACCGCAACGGCTCCCGTGACATCGGCCTGATGCAGATCAACAGCATCCACCTGCCGCGCTTGCTCAAGGATGGCATCACCGAGCAGCGCCTGCTGGACGAGCCGTGCCTGTCGATCGAGGTGGGGGCGTCGATCCTCGCAGGTTTCATCAAGCAGTTCGGTTACAACTGGACCGCCGTGGGCGCCTATAACGCCGGTGCGGGCCCGGGGCCGCAGCGAGAAGCGCTGCGCCTGCGCTACGCAGAAAAAATCTGGCTGCGTTACGAAGCGCTGATGGCCCAGCGATATTGACGTTTGGGCAGCACGCCTCGCGCGCAGGCGTTCACCCCGGCTATAATCGCCGCCACCTTTCGCCGCCATCCGAGTCAAGCCCGCCCATGTATACCCTGGCCCGCCAGCTGTTGTTCAAACTCTCCCCGGAAACCTCCCACGATCTGTCCCTGGACCTGATCGGCGCGGGTGGCCGTCTGGGGCTCAATGGCCTGGTATGCAAGGCCCCGGCAAAGATGCCGGTGTCGGTGATGGGGCTCGACTTTCCCAACCCGGTCGGGTTGGCGGCAGGCCTGGACAAGAACGGCGCGGCCATCGACGGGTTTTCGCAGCTGGGTTTCGGCTTTGTCGAAATCGGCACCGTGACCCCGCGCCCTCAGCCGGGCAACCCCAAGCCACGGATTTTCCGCCTGCCGGAAGCCGAGGCCATCATCAACCGCATGGGCTTTAACAACCTGGGCGTGGACAACCTGCTGGCGCGGGTTCAGGCGGCCAAGTATCGCGGTATTTTGGGGATCAACATCGGCAAAAACTTCGACACGCCGGTGGAGCGTGCGGTAGACGACTACCTGATCTGCCTCGACAAGGTCTACGCCCACGCCAGCTACGTGACTGTCAACGTCAGCTCGCCCAATACCCCGGGCCTGCGCAGCCTGCAGTTTGGCGAGTCGCTCAAGCAGTTGCTCGAAGCCCTGCGCCAGCGCCAGGAAGACCTGACCCTGCGCCATGGCAAGCGCGTGCCCCTGGCGATCAAGATCGCCCCGGACATGAGCGACGAAGAAACCGTGCAAGTGGCCCAGGCCCTGCTGGAATCGGGGATGGACGCGGTCATCGCCACCAACACCACCTTGAGCCGCGTTGGCGTCGAAGGCCTGGCCTTTGGTGACGAGGCGGGCGGCTTGTCGGGTGCGCCGGTACGCGACAAGAGCACGCATATCGTCAAGGTGCTGGCGGCCGAACTGGCAGGCCGTTTGCCGATCATCGCCGTGGGCGGGATCACCGAAGGCAAGCACGCGGCCGAGAAAATCGCCGCAGGCGCCAGCCTGGTGCAGCTGTATTCGGGCTTTATCTACAAGGGCCCGGCGTTGATCCGCCAGTCGGTGGACGCGATCGCCGCCTTGCCAAAAGCGTGACAGGCGGGCAATAAAAAGGGCTCCTTGAGGAGCCCCTGGGCCGAAGCCCGCCGCCCGGATGGGGCGCGCATGGTAAGTCGTTACATATTCGTGGTGATGTCGGAATTAAAAGCCCTTGATTAGCCGACGGCGTGAAGTTCGTTGAGTCTGTGGATGCCCGCAGTGCCAGTCATACCGTCCCAGTTGTCGCCGCGTCCTTCGCGCCAGCCGTTGATCCAGGCTTGGCGTACCGACGGTAGAGTAAATGGGCAAAGCTCACGGGATTTGCCATGAACGCCATATTGATATCCGCGTAAAAATGCTCTTTCCAACGGATCACGCTTAAGTCTTCTCATAGGGTGTTTCCCTCACTTGTTGACTGTCTAGATATCCTTTGACCTTGCTCCAAGGCCAGGCAGAGTTTGTCTGCCGTTGGTGTGCTCGCTGCCGGCGTGGCGAGCACTGTGTCGGCGCCGTTACGGCGTCAACCTGTGTTGAGTTCTAACCAATAGGTCACATGGATTCAATGACCGTTTTGTAATAAGCACGTAACAGGAGTGATGGTATAGCCATAAGCTGGGCTGGCTTTTCGCCCCTTTTGTCTGGCAAACCCAGCTATGATGTGCCCTGCAAAGAAGATGGGTTTAATCCTTTAGTGAGAATGCCCGCCCGTTGCAGTCGGTTATTATTCGACGAAGGGTCACAATGTTTCTTTTTGTTGCATCAAATACTTGATCTGCCCCGTAAATAAAGGCCCAAAAGGCCATTACTCGGGGTGGGACGGCACATTCGTGCCACACGAGCGTTCTTCAAGAAAAGCGCTTGATTGAAAACCGAACGGGCGATGCGTCGCCCGTTCACTTAAATTGCTGAAAAGCCGGGAATACCCATGTCGGACCGTTACGAACTCTTCCTCACCTGCCCCAAGGGCCTCGAAGGCCTGCTGATCGAGGAAGCCGTCGGGCTTGGCCTTGAGGACGCACGCGAGCACACCTCGGCCGTGCGTGGCACCGCCGACATGGAAACCGCCTACCGCCTGTGCCTGTGGTCGCGCCTGGCCAACCGCGTGTTGCTGGTGCTCAAGCGCTTTTCCATGAAAGACGCCGAAGACCTCTACCACGGCGTGCTGGACATCGACTGGCAAGACCACATTGTGCCCGACGGCACCCTGGCCGTGGAGTTCAGTGGCCATGGCTCGGGCATCGACAACACCCACTTCGGCGCGCTGAAGGTCAAGGACGCCATCGTCGACAAGCTGCGCACCCCGACCGGCGAGCGCCCGTCCATCGACAAAATCAACCCGGACCTGCGCATTCACCTGCGCCTGGACCGTGGCGAAGCCATCCTGTCCCTCGACTTGTCCGGCCACAGCCTGCACCAGCGCGGTTACCGCTTGCAGCAAGGCGCCGCTCCGCTCAAGGAAAACCTGGCGGCCGCCGTGCTCATCCGTGCCGGCTGGCCGCGCATCGCCGCTGAAGGCGGGGCACTGAGCGACCCGATGTGCGGCGTGGGCACCTTTTTGGTCGAAGGCGCGATGATCGCCGCCGACATGGCCCCCAACCTCAACCGCGAACTCTGGGGGTTCACCACCTGGCTCGGCCACGTCCCGGCGCTGTGGAAGAAACTTCACACAGAAGCCAGCGAACGTGCCGCTATCGGCATGGCCAAGCCGCCGCTGTGGATTCGCGGCTACGAGGCCGACCCCCGCCTGATCCAGCCCGCCCGCAACAACATCGAGCGCGCAGGCCTGAGCCACTGGATCAAGGTGTACCAGGGCGAAGTCGGCACGTTTGAGCCGCGCCCGGACCAGAACCAGAAAGGCCTGGTGATCTGCAACCCGCCATACGGCGAGCGTTTGGGCGACGAAGCCAGTTTGCTCTACCTCTACCAGAACCTGGGCGAGCGTTTGCGTCAGGCGTGCCTGGGGTGGGAAGCCGGGGTGTTCACCGGCGCGCCGGACCTGGGCAAGCGCATGGGCATTCGCAGTCATAAACAGTATTCGTTCTGGAACGGCGCGTTGCCGTGCAAGCTGCTGCTGATCAAGGTAGCGCCCGACCAGTTCGTCACCGGCGAGCGCCGCACCCCCGAGCAGCGCCAGGCCGAGCGCGAGCAGGCTGCCTACGACGAGACGCCAAACGAGCCGCAAGCGCCTAAATTCAACAAAAACGGTAACCCGATCAAACCCACTCCGGCCCCGGCCCCAGTGATCGAGCAGGCGCGCCTGAGCGAAGGCGGGCAGATGTTCGCCAATCGCCTGCAAAAGAACCTCAAGCAGTTGGGCAAATGGGCCAAGCGCGAAGGCGTCGAGTGCTACCGCGTGTACGACGCCGACATGCCGGAATACTCCATGGCCATCGACCTGTACCACGACTGGGTCCATGTGCAGGAATACGCCGCGCCCAAGTCCATCGACCCGGAAAAAGCCTCCGCGCGCATGTTCGATGCCCTGGCGGCCATTCCCCAGGCGCTGAACGTCGACAAGAGCCGCGTGGTGGTCAAGCGCCGCGAGCGTCAGAGCGGCACCAAGCAGTACGAACGCCAGAGCGCCCAAGGCAAGTTCACTGAAGTGGCCGAAGGCGGCGTGAAGCTGTTGGTCAACCTCACCGACTACCTCGACACCGGCCTGTTCCTGGACCACCGCCCGATGCGCCTGCGCATTCAGAAAGAAGCGGCCGGCAAGCGCTTCCTCAACCTGTTCTGCTACACCGCCACCGCCAGTGTGCATGCGGCCAAGGGCGGCGCGCGCAGCACCACCAGCGTGGACCTGTCCAAGACCTACCTGGACTGGGCGCGCCGCAACCTCTCCCTCAACGGCTTCTCTGACAAGAACCGCCTGGAGCAGGGCGATGTGATGGCGTGGCTGGAAGCCAGCCGCGATGAATTCGACCTGATCTTCATCGACCCACCAACCTTCTCCAACTCCAAGCGCATGGAAGGTGTGTTTGACGTGCAGCGCGACCACGTGCAGTTGCTCGACCTGGCCATGGCCCGCCTGGCGCCGGGTGGCGTATTGTACTTCTCCAACAACTTTCGCAAGTTCCAGTTGGAAGACAACCTGAGCGCGCGCTACGCCGTCGAAGAAATCAGCGACAAGACCCTGGACCCGGACTTTGCGCGCAACGCCAAGATCCACCGGGCGTGGAAAATCACCGCACGCTGATCGCCCCAAAAAGCCGCAAGCCTAATGATTCCGGGCTTGCGGCTTTTTTACGCCGGCCATATAACTACGCACCAGCCAAAGTGACAGCCCCTGCACGCTGGCATTTCGAGTAATGCCTATGCCGTTGCACGTCGTGCGCCCGAAAATTCTCGGCTTTATCAGTGAGCAAGTCTCGGCCTGGCTCGTGGCGCTGACCGTGCTACTGGTGGGCAGTGTGCTGACGGTCTTGGTCGCATGGGCCGCCTCCGATCTGTACCAGCAGCAGTTGCACCAGCGTTTTCAGCTGTTGGTCAACGAGCGCTACAGCCGCCTGCAAGAGCGGTTTGAAGACCAGGAACAACGCCTGGGCGGGCTGCAGCGTTTTTTTGTCAACTCCAGCCATGTGTCCCGCCAGGAGTTCGACGGGTTCGCGCAGCCGCTGTTGTTGCGGGCCCGCGCTTATGCCTGGGCGCCGCGGGTGCTGCGTGATCAGCGCGCCGCGTTCGAGCAGCCGATCACGCAGGACCGGGGCAGCGATTTTTTCATCCGTGAACTCAATGCAGCCGGCGAATTGGCCCCGGCCACCGAGCGTGACGAGTATGTGCCGGTGGTCTACAGCCAGACCCAGAGCATTCTCGGCTCGCCCCTGGGCTTTGATTTGCTGGCGCAGCCGTTGCGGCGCTCGACGATAGAGCGGGCGCAAAAAAGCGGAAAAATGACCGTGTCCCAGCCCATGCAACTGGTGGGGGTGGAGCCTGCCTACGCGATGGGCGTGCTGTTGCTGGCGCCGGTCAGTCGCAACGCGGGCGAGGCGCCCTATGGCTACGTGATGGCGGTCATCAGCATGCGCCAACTGCTCACCGAAGGGCTGCCCAAGCCGGACCGGGACAACCTGGTGACGCAAATCGTCGACACCTCCGACACCCAGCAGCGCGTGTTGTACGCGTCCAGCAACCTGGTGGCCGACAGCGACCTGGTGGCGGAGCGGCGGCTGACCCTTGGCGATCACCTGTATGCGTTGAAGCTGCAACCCAGCCAGGTCTTTTTGCAAGGCAACCATTCTTCGTTGTTCACCCTGGCGGCCATGGGCGGGTTGCTCAGCCTGCTGCTCAGTGCATTGCTTTACATGCTGGTGAGCCAGCGTCAGCGCGCCTTGAAACTGGTGGACCAGCGCACCGCCCAATTGCGCCAGCGCGAACAGGAACTGCGCGGTGCCCACGGCCAATTGCGCAGCGTGCTCAATGCCGCCACCCAAGTGGCGATCATCGCCATCGACCTGCGGGGAGTCATCACCACGTTCAACGCGGGCGCCGAGCGCATGCTGGGCTATACGGCCCACGAGGCAATGGGCCATCTGACCCTCGAAAGCCTGCATCTGGCCCCCGAGCTGCAAGCGCGGGCCGCGTACCTCAACAGTGCGCTGGGCCGGCGCATCCCGCCCGCCGAGGCGATGCTGGTGGCGGCGGGCGACACCCTGCACGAAGCCCATGAATGGACGTTGGTGCGCAAGGACGGCAGCCAGTTGACGGTGAACATGTTGGCCACCGCGCTGTTGGACGAGCACGGGCTGTGGGTGGGGCACCTGGCGATCTGCCTGGATGTCACCGAGCAAAAGCGTGCCTATGAAGCCTTGGCAGCGCGGGACCGGTTGTTGAAAAAGCTCAGCGTCCACGTGCCCGGCGGTATCTATCAATATGTGGTCGAGTCCAACGGCGACTCGCGGTTCTTGTACGCCAGCGATGGCATTCGCGACATCTATGAAGTCGAACTGGGGCTGTTGCAGCAGGACGCCCTGCACGCCTTTGAGCGCATTCATCCGCAGGACGCCGAACGGGTGCGGGCCTCCATCCGCCTGTCGGCCCTGCAAATGAGCCACTGGCGCGAAGAATACCGGGTGCAACTGCCCCGGCGCGGGCTGCGCTGGGTTCGCGGGGAAGCAACGCCGGAAGAGTTACCTGGCGGTGGCACGTTGTGGCATGGCTACCTGTCGGATATTTCCGATCTCAAACGTGTCGAGGAAGAGCTGCGGGCGTTGTCCGTCACCGACTCGCTGACGGGGATCCATAACCGGCGCTATTTTCAGGACCGCTTGAAGAGCGAGATGATCCGCGTGCGGCGCGTGGCCGGTGCGCTGTCGGTGATCATGTTCGACATTGATCATTTCAAGGGCATCAACGACCGGCACGGTCATGGGGTCGGGGACGAGGTGCTCAAGGAATTGTGCCAGCGCATCAGCCTGCGCCTGCGTCGTACCGATGTGTTTTGCCGCTTTGGCGGCGAGGAGTTCATGGTGCTGTGCCCCAACACCGATGGCGACCAAGCCTACAGCCTGGCGTTGGTGTTATGGCAATCGCTGCGTGATGTGCCCATGGCGCAGGTTGGCCAGGTGACGGCCAGTTTTGGCGTGGCCAGTTGGCGAGTCGATGAAGCCAATGACGGCCTGCTACAGCGCGCCGATGCCGCGGTGTACGCCGCCAAGCAGGCGGGGCGGGACCGGGTGCAGGCGCAGCAGCCAGCCTGATTTGTGCTGACTGCCTGCGCCCGCAGGGTGTGGCTGGGTTTTACAGAACCGGTTCTGGCGCGGCGACTTTTGGCTGGCGATACAGCTCCAGCAGCACCTGGTCCAGAATCGAGGACGCGCCCCATGGCTTGCTGTCATTGAGGATCGCCACCACCGCCCAGGTGTTGCCGTTGTTGTCACGGCTGAACCCGGCAATCGCCCGCACGGTGTTCAAGGTGCCCGTCTTGATATGCGCCTCGCCGCGCATCGCCGTGGTTTTGAGGCGTTTACGCATGGTGCCGTCGGTGCCGACAATCGGCAGCGAGCTGATGAGCTCCGCCGAATACGGGCTGCGCCACGCCGCCTGCAACATCGTCGCCATCTCGCGGGCGCTGACCCGTTCGGCGCGCGACAAGCCAGAACCGTTTTCCATCACCAGGTGAGGCGCGGTGATGCCTTTCTTCGCCAGCCACTGGCGCACCACGCGTTGGGCCGCCTTGGCATCGTCGCCATCGGCGTCGGTACGGAACTGCGCACCCAGGCTCAGGAACAGCTGCTGGGCCATGGTGTTGTTACTGTATTTGTTGATGTCCCGGATGATTTCCGCCAGGTCCGGCGAGAACGCGCGAGCCAGCACCTTGGCGTTTTTCGGCACCGGCGCCTGGATATCGCGGCCCTGGATACTGCCGCCCAACTCCGTCCAGATCGCGCGAACGGCGCCTGCGGTGTAGGTCGCGTGATCGAGCAGCGACAGATACGTCTGCGAACTGCAGCCATCGGCCAATTGGCCGCTGACGGTCACGGTCACGCTGCCATCGGCGGCGGTCACCGGGCTGTAGCGCACATCGCCGGTGCACTGCTTGGCGTTGGACACCTTCACCTGATTGTCGATGCGAATACTGGCAATCGGTGGCTCAACGGACACCAGCACCCGGCCCGAATCATTGCGCGTCACGAAGCGCAGGGCCTTGAGGTTGACCATCAGCGCATCGGGCTTGACCAGAAACGGCTTGTTCTCGTCATTGCCGTCGTCATTGAACTCCGGCAATTGCGGCGGGATAAAGAAGTTGCGGTCCAGCACCAGGTCGCCGGTGACCTGCTGCACGCCGTTGGCACGCAGGTCGCGCATCAGCAGCCAGAGTTTTTCCATGTTCAGCTTGGGGTCGCCGCCGCCCTTGAGGGAAATCCTGAAGAAGACTTCCAAATATGGTGAAATACGCCGATCCCGTTGCC
>NZ_JBSVWN010000034.1:0-63617 GCF_054071325.1 Pseudomonas sp. SDO5215_S409
CCTGGATGAGCGAGATCATGGACTTGAAGAAAGAGAAGAACTTCTTTGAGACGCGAGTGATTGAGTATCAGACGGGTGGGGCGCTTAGCTGGGATTGATTACACCGTTAAAACGCACCAAAAACAGGGCTGCCATCCGGCGGCCCTTTTTATTGCCCGCTTAATGGATCCAACCCGCTTTATTAAGGGAACCTGTTTCACCCTCCCCACCACTCACGGATACGCAAGCAGACTTTTCTTAAAATTCCGACCTGAACGTCGTTTCGGTGAGCCCGCCCGACCAGCTTGCGCAACTGGCCTCTCACCCCTGCGATAACAAGGGAGTACATGTATGTCGTTATCCGTAAACGGAGGTTCTGCGTTCATCCCCCAGAACCTGACGCCACACGACCATTCTGCCAACGCGGGACAGGGCGGGCACACCGGCCATTCCGGCCTGTTGCAGTTTGCAGGCGGCAATGGCGGTGCGGTGAATTTTGGCCCGCCTTCGTCGCGCATCGAAGGCGCCAACGACGCGTCACAGGGATCGTCCGTGCATCACCGCTCCACCCAAGCCCCGGACAAACAGTCCGATGAAGGCGGCATTGAAGAAATCATCAACCTGCTGCAATCGCTGTTGCAGGCCCTGATGAAAATGATGGGCGGCGGTAAAGACGACAGCGCAGGCAGTGGTGGTAGCGGCGGCGGTGGCAGCGGCAAAAGTGGCGGTACTCACAGCGCCGGCGGCAGCCATCCGGCAGCGCCACAAAACCTTGCCGCCCAACCGGGCAACGGTCCTCAAAAGGCGCAAGGCAGCAACGCCCCCGACACCACCGCCGACGCTGGCAGCCCTCCCAAAGGCATGCCCCAGTCGCTGTGGAACGACTGCGTGGACTCCGGCAAAAAATTCGGCGTCGACCCGTACATTCTGGCCGCGCAGTCCAAACAGGAAAGCAACTTCGGCAAGGACCTCTCCGGCCCGAGCGGCGGCGATGGCGTGATGCAGGTCGAGCCGAGCACCCGTGCCGCGTACGCCGGCCAGTTCCAGGAAAAGACCGGCCACGCCTACAACCACGGCAGCCAGGCTGACCAGGTAGCAATGGCCGCCCTGATCATGGGCAGCAAAGGCGGCGACACCACGTCTCAACTGCAGAAGTACAACGGCGGTGACAACTGGAAGCCAGGCGCGACCGACTCCTACGGCCGTGTGATCAAGGCCGACGAGTACGCCTCGAGCGTAGAGCGGATCGCCCAGCAACTGCGCACCGCGTAACCACTTGGGCCCCGCCTTGCCAGTCACGCGCTGGCGGGGTGATGCCCCTGCGCGCAACGCCTGAACGGCGCGGCGCGCGCTCCCTTCACGACACTCACATGTCTGCACCCCGTGAACGTCGACCCCAGGCACCCATGACAAAGATCACTTGCTCATCTCCCCAGGCATTCGTGCCGATCGAACAGTTACCGCATGACCCCGCCGCCCAAAGCAGCCCCCACGCGGGCCCGCCACAACCGCCCGTCGTTGAGCCCCCTGCCCGACAAAGCAGCGCACAAGAGCGTGCGGCCATCGCATCGCGCACCCACTTGAACACTGTTGAGCTGTCGCGGCTGACCGAACGAACGTCCTCGTCCGCAGCGCCGCTGCGGCTCGATGATGACTTCGCCGAGGCCCCGTTCAAAAACGAACTCTATCGACCGAGCAAACGCGACAACCATGGCTTCAACATGGCCGTCACCCTGGACAGCCGGGAGAAAGACAGCGACACGTTCCTGGGAGACACCCGCGTGGCCTGTCGGCACTTGGCTTATGAATATTTCCTGAGCCCGAAAAAAACGCGCTTTCTGGCGGCGATGACCAGCGAGCGGGCGATCGCGATGTATTTTTCCGGCGGTAAATTGCGCCAGGCCAATCAGGGTTACTTGCAACTGTTAAGCGCAGCAACCTTGAAAAACTCGGTGGTGGTGAGTGTCAACACCTTCTCCACGCAACTGATGCGCATCGCTCGCAAAATGACTCAGAGTCGACAAAGCAAGGCCGACTTTTTGATGACCTCCAGTAATCACGTGATGGCCGTCAACGTGCAGATCAAGGAGAACAACCGGGTGTGCGTGACGGTCTATGACCCCAACAACACCACCAACCATGACCGGGTCGAGGCCGACGACTTCAACGACGACGAGGCCCTGCAAACCGCCGAGCTGCCGTTGAATGCACGCCGCGAGCAGGGAAACCACGCGTTCACGCTGCACGCAACGCACGACTTTTTCCGCCCGGGCGAGGCCCTGGCCGACCTGGATTTGCGGACCGAACCCGCGCCTGTGCAGGTGATGGCTTCGTTTATCTGTAATGCCCTTGATCGTGATGATCCGGCCTTGCTCAAGCAGCTCATCACCAAGGCAAGCCGTGACTTTTTTACCCATCGGTCAGCACTCAAGGCCGCACTGGCTGGCACTGAATTGGGAACGCCCGGCCTGTTCAGAGCCTTGCAAAACGGCCGTTCAGACGTTGTCGAAGCCTGGATGCAAGGTGCCAGCAACCTGGCCGACAGAAAATGCCTGAGCAAAGGCGACCTGTTTGAGCTGTTTCGTGCGCAGGCATCCAGCGGTGAAAACAGGACAGACGGGCTCTACATGGCATTCAAGGGCGGGCGGATGAACACCGTGGCGACCTACCTGGCGCAGGTCACAGACGCCACCCGCCACGGGCTGTTGACCAAGCCTCAAGCCAAGGCGCTGTTTGGCGCAGCCAACAGGGGCGAGATTTCGGGGATTGATGTGTTGTTTAAAAGGGCCGACGCCAAGTCACTTGCAACCGTTGTTGAGCAGCTGGAGCAGAGCTTTCAACGCAACGTGTTCAGCGGCGACGACGTCAAGGAAGTCCTGCTTGGCATCGGATCGGCATCGACAGCGAAGTCGATGGCCACGACCAGCGACAGAGATGTCCAGGCGCTCAAGCAGGCGTTGCAGCCCCTGGTCACCGCAGGCGCATTGCTTGCCAAGGACGTGGACAGCCTCTTCAGCACCCGCGGGTTCATCGACACCTCCCTCAACGCCATGTTTTCCAGGCTCTGGCGTTGAGATCGGCCCCCACTTATCCCCTCAGCACGTCCAGGGCGCCGCACGCTCCGTCTGCAGGCGGTAACGCTCGATGGCCTGCTGGCACACGCGGGCGTCCAGCGCGCCCTCTTCCACCAAGGCCGTCAACGCCGCCAGCACCAGGTGGTGGCGGTCCACCTCAAAGAAGTCACGCAGTGCCGCCCGCGTATCACTGCGGCCAAAGCCGTCGGTGCCCAGCACGGTGTAACGCGAGTCCACATACGAACCGACCATCTGCGGCACGGCCCGCACGTAGTCAGACACGGCGATGACAGGCGCACCTTTGGGCAAGCACTCAGCCAGGTGACTCACCCGTGCCGGCGCCTGTGGATGCATGCGGTTCCAGCGCTCCACCTCGCGCGCATCCCGTGCCAGTTCGCTGAAACTGGTGACGCTGAACACTTCGCTGTCCACCTGCCAGTCGTCCTTGAGCAACTGCGCGGCCGCCTGGGCTTCACGCACCAACGTGCCGGAACCCAGCAGCCGCACCTGCGCACCGGCCGGCCCCTGGAGGCGGTACATGCCTTTAATTACCGCCGCTTCGACGCCTGCGGGCAGGCTGGGTTGCGGGTAGTTTTCGTTCATCAGGGTCACGTAGTAGAACTCGTCCACGTCGTGCTCCAGCATCTGGCGCATGCCGTGGTCGAGGATCACCGCAAACTCGCCCGCGAACGCCGGGTCATAGGCGCGGCAGTTGGGCACGGTGGCGGCCGTGAGGTGGCTGCTGCCGTCCTGGTGCTGCAAGCCTTCGCCGCCCAAGGTGGTACGCCCGGCCGTGGCGCCAAGCAAAAAGCCCCGGGCGCGTTGGTCGGCGGCCGCCCAGATCAGGTCGCCGATGCGCTGGAAGCCGAACATCGAGTAATAGATGTAGAACGGCAACATGCGCAAACCGTGCACCGAGTAACTGGTGGCGGCCGCCACCCATGAGCTGATGGCGCTGGCTTCACTGATGCCTTCTTCCAGGATCTGCCCGTCGGTGGCCTCGCGGTAACTGAGGATCGAACCGATGTCTTCCGGCTCGTAGCGCTGGCCCACGCTGGAATAGATACCGATCTGCTTGAACAGGTTGGCCATGCCAAAGGTGCGCGCCTCGTCGGCGACGATGGGCACGATGCGCGGGCCCAGTGCCTTGTCCTTGAGCAGGTTGCTGAGCATGCGCACGAACGCCATGGTGGTGGACATTTCCTTGCCGTCGGCGGCGGTGGCAAAACCACCGTAGCCACTCACCGACGGTACGCTCACCGGCGCGGCCTGCTGGCTGCGGCTGGGCACGTAACCGCCCAGTGCCGCGCGACGCTGATGCAGGTAACGCAGTTCCAGGCTGTCGTCGGCGGGTTTGTAGAAGCTCAGGGATTCGGTCTGTTCATCCGTCAGCGGCAACTGGAAGCGATTACGAAAGGCGATCAACGCGTCGCGGTCGAGTTTTTTCTGCTGGTGGGTGGTCATCTTGCCCTGCCCGGCTTCGCCCATGCCGAAGCCTTTTTTGGTCTGGGCCAGGATCACCGTCGGCTTGCCCTTTACCCGTCGTGCGGCGTGGTAAGCGGCGTGAATCTTGAGCATGTCATGGCCGCCGCGCTTGAGGCGATCGATCTGCTCGTCGCTCATGCCCTGCACCAGCGCGGCCAGGGCTTCGTTCTGGCCGAAGAAATGCTCGCGGTTGTAAGCGCCGTCTTTGGCGGCAAAGGTCTGGAACTGGCCATCGACGGTTTGCGACAGCGTGCGGGCCAGCGTGCCGTCGGTGTCCTTGGCGAGCAAGGCGTCCCAGTCGGAGCCCCAGACCAGCTTGATCACGTTCCAGCCGGCACCGGCGAACAAGGCTTCCAGCTCGTCGATGATCCGCCCGTTGCCGCGTACCGGGCCGTCGAGGCGCTGCAGGTTGCAGTTGACCACCCAGGTGAGGTTGTCCAGCCCTTCGCGGGCGGCCAGGGTGAGGGCCGACATGCTTTCCGGCTCGTCCATTTCACCGTCGCCGAACACGCCCCACACGTGGCGGTCGGTGGTGTCCTGCAAGCCGCGATGCTCGAGGTAACGCATGAAGCGCGCCTGGAAGATCGAGCTGATGGGGCCGATGCCCATGGAGCCGGTGGGGAACTGCCAGAAGTCCGGCATCAACCAGGGGTGCGGGTAACTGGAAAGCCCGCGGGCACCTGAAGCCTGGGCGCCGATTTCCTGGCGGTAGTGCGCAAGGTCGGCCTCGCTCAAGCGCCCTTCCAGAAACGCCCGTGCGTAAATACCGGGCGCGGAATGGGGCTGGTAGAACACCAGGTCGCCGCCGAACCGGTCGTTGCGGGCGCGAAAGAAATGGTTGAAGCCCACTTCAAACAAATCCGCCGCGCTGGCGTAGCTGGCGATATGGCCGCCCAACTCGCCATACGCCTGGTTGGCGCGCACCACCATGGCCAGCGCGTTCCAGCGCACCAGCGAGGCCAGGCGCTCTTCGGTGGCCAGGTCGCCGGGGAACGGCGGTTGCTGGTCCACGGCGATGGTGTTGACGTAGGGCGTGCCGTGGCGGGGTTTCCACGCAATGTGCGGCGCGTTGCCGGCACTGGCCAGCATGTCGAGAATTTCCCGTGCGCGCGCCGGCCCGGCGTTGGCCACCAGCGAAGCCAGGGCGTCGCGCCATTCGGCCAATTCTTCCTGATCCATTGCGTGTTGATTCACTGCGCTTGCGAAACCGTTCATGGCCGTCTCCAGGCTTTTTTCCAGTTTATGTCGGGGCTGGAGGATTTTTTGACTGTTATACGCTCAGGCACTGGCTTTTTTGAGCACAAATCACTGCCGTTTCTCTGATTGCCAGCACGTTGTGCTGAGCCCACCTAAAAATCCGCAATGTGTTTAAAATGCCGCCCGCTCAACCACCGACGCTGCCCGATGACCCCAGACGCCCTCGCCACCCTGCACGCTCACCTGCTCACGGCCCTTGAGGCCGCGCCGGACGAAACCCGGCGCCTGTTTCACGGCCGTGGCCGCTGCTGGCCGGGCCTGGAGCAAATCACCGTAGACTGGTTGCAAGGGGTGGTGCTGGTCGCGCTGTTCAAGGCGCCGGAAGCGGCGCAGCTTGAAGCGCTCGAGCGCCTGCTCCAGCAGATCGACTGGGCGCGCTACCGCGTGCACAGCGTGGCGCTGCAGCACCGCTACCTGCCGCAAAGCACCACCCACTGGCTGCACGGCGAGGCGGTTGACGAACTGACCATCACCGAAGGCGGCCTGCGCTACCTGATCGACCTGGGCAAAAAGCAGAACAGCGGGCTGTTTCTCGACATGCGTTACGGGCGCAACTGGGTGCGCGAACACGCCAAGGGCCTGCGCGTGCTCAACCTGTTTGCCTACACCTGCGGGTTTTCGGTGGCCGCCATCGAAGGCGGCGCCGAGCAGGTGGTGAACCTGGACATGGCCCGTGGCGCGCTGAGCCGGGGCCGCGACAACCATCGACTCAACGGCCATGACCTGGGCAACGTCAAGTTTCTGGGCCACGACCTGTTCAAGTCCTGGGCCAAGGTCACCGGCAGCGGCCCGTATGACCTGGTGATTATCGACCCGCCGTCCTTCCAGAAAGGCAGCTTTCTTCTCACCAAGGACTACCAGCGCGTGCTGCGCCGCCTGCCCGACCTGCTCACGGCGCAAGGCACAGTGCTGGCCTGCATGAACGACCCCGCCTTTGGCGAAGACTTCCTCATCGACGGCGTCACCCGTGAAGCCCCCGCCCTGCGTTTTGAACGGCGGCTGGAAAACCCGCCGGAATTTCCCGACATCGACCCACAAAGTGGCTTGAAGGCCTTGGTATTCCGTCAAGGCTGATGCCCAATTGCCCAACGCTTGCTACGCTAAGCGTTGAACCGGGTGGTGAACCTTATTCCCCCCTTCCCGGTCGATACTTGCATTCCCTGGCCAGATTCGACGCCATCACGTGCGTCGGCTGCCCCGTTTGACCTTCCTGGAGAGCGCCCCTGTGATATCGACCCTGCATGTAGCCCGGCTCAAAGCCTGGGGCGCCCACGGTTTTACCGCCACCGGCGTGGTGCTGGCCTTCCTGGCCACCCTGGCCCTGCTGGAAAACCAGCCCAAGGCATGCCTGCTGTGGCTGGGGCTGGCTCTGGTGGTGGACGGCGTCGACGGGTCACTGGCCCGACGCGTCAATGTGCAAACGGTGCTCCCAAGCTTCGACGGCTCGGTCCTGGACCTGGTGATTGACTACCTGACCTACGTCTTCATCCCGGCACTGTTTATTTATCGCTACATCGACCTGCCGGACTTCACGCACCTGTTCACGGTGTCGGTGATCCTGGTGTCGTCACTGTTCTGCTTTTGCAACGTCAACATGAAAAGCAAAGACAACTACTTCGTCGGCTTCCCGGCCGCCTGGAACGTGGTTGCGTTGTGCGTCTACATCATCCGCCCCGACGCCTGGGTCACCTTGGCAACCGTCATCGGCCTGGCCTTACTGACCGTCACCCCGATGAAGTTCCTGCACCCCTTTCGCGTCAAGCGCTTCATGCCGATCAACATCGCCGTGACGACCCTGTGGCTGCTGTGCAGCTTGTTGATGGTGATCGACTACCCCAACACCAACCCGTGGACGTTTGGGCTGTGGTCGCTGATGTCGGCGTATTTCCTGGGGATTTGTGTGTGGCGCACGGGGCTGGAGTGGGTGGAAAACCGTCGGGGTAAGTGAGCCTTGGAACGGTGGTGAGTGTGTTGGGGCACTCACCACAAGGGAGGATCAATCAGAGGTTGCCAGACCTGGATAGCGGTCATTCATCCAGCATTAACGCCAAACTGGCAATCCACTCTGCTGTTGCGTGATAGCGCAGGTAATAGGCCTGCCTTTGTGCATCAGACAAACGCGTGAAATATGGAAGAAAGTAGTTGTCGTTGTAATAACCTTGGGCGCCTTGCATGTTTGCGCTCCACCAGGAGGGAGGGTAATCCACAAACGCCACCCAAGGAGGAGGTACGACAAAGCCTGCGCACTGAACCGCATTTAATAAATGGGCATCATTTGAAACGAGCTGCACAGTGGTCGAATTAAATGCCTGGGTGGACAGCGAAACAACCAAGCCCCTTATTGCTGGGGCATCGGCAAAGCGTTTGACGACAACGCCATGGGAGCGCTTTTCGCTTAACAGCGTCAGCCCTGGCTCAATGAGCGCATGAAGGGGCTGGACCTCTTCTTCACTGGTCATCAGCGACAGGTAATAGGCCTGCACACCTGCGGGCTCTAACGACACAAACTCCGATTGATTGGCCTTCGCGCGGCTATCGCGCACCAACGGCTGAGAAAACAGCGTCTGCAATTGTGCAATCGAGCAGCCCGCCACATAGGTTTGGGGGCGCCGACTTGCCCATCTTTTAATACGGTTAAATATAGTCATGGCCTGCCAACGAAGGCGTTGTTGCTCAATGGGCGTGTCATTCAAACAGTCAGTCGCGCAACGCAGCCTACTGGAAATCCAAGTGGGCGTCGTCTTTGGCAACGCGTAAGATAGGCCACTTTGGCGCTCCCTGCGCCCTGCCCCGACTCTAAGCCTGCCCCATGCCCTTCGAACTCAGCGTTGACCTCACCACCCTCGCCATTCTCGCCCTGGTTGCCTTTATCGCAGGTTTCATCGATGCCATCGCCGGTGGCGGTGGTTTGCTGACCACGCCTGCGTTGCTCACGGCCGGTATGCCGCCGCACCTGGTGTTGGGCACCAATAAGCTCAGTTCGACCTTTGGCTCGGCCACGGCCAGTTTCACGTTTTACCGGCGCAAGCTGTTTCATCCACGCCAATGGGTGCATGCCATTGTCGGCACGCTGGTCGGCGCGCTCAGTGGGGCGATCGTTGCGCATTACCTGCCCGCCGAAACCCTGAACAAGATGCTGCCGGTGATTGTGTTCGCCTGCGGTGTGTATCTGTTGTTTGGCGGTACGCCCAAGGCAGCGCTGGATAACGACGCGCCGATCAAGAAAAAATGGCAGTCCACCCAGGGCTTCAGCCTGGGTTTCTACGACGGCGTGGCCGGGCCGGGCACGGGGGCGTTCTGGACGGTGAGCACGATGCTGTTGCACCCCATCGATCTGGTCAAAGCCAGCGGTGTGGCGCGCAGCATGAACTTTGTGAGCAACGCGGCGGCGTTGTCGGTGTTTATCTTCAACGGCTCGGTGGACTGGGTTGTCGGCCTGTGCATGGGCGTGTCGGTGATGGTGGGCGCCTTCTTTGGCGCGCGCAGCGCCATCAGCGGCGGCGCCAAGTTTATTCGCCCGGTGTTCATCACCGTGGTGCTGGGCCTGACAGTGCGCCTAGCCTGGCAGCACTGGTTCAGCGTGGCCTAAACGACGGGCCACGTAGAGGTCGATGAGGTAGCGCGCAATCGAACGTGACGCCGGTAACGGCGGCAACGCGTGAATGCTGAACCACTGCGCGTCCTCGATCTCGTCTGGCTGGGGCACGATGTCACCACCGGCGTATTCGGCATGAAACCCCAGCATCATCGAGTGCGGGAACGGCCAGCACTGGCTGCCCTGGTACTGGATGTTCTTGACCTCCACCTGCACCTCCTCGCGCACCTCGCGAATCAGGCAGTCTTCGGCCGACTCACCCGGCTCGGCGAACCCTGCCAGGGTGCTGTAGACCCCCGTGACAAAGCGCGGCGAACGGGCCAGCAGGATCTCGTCCCCGCGGGTCACCAGCACGATCATGCTCGGCGAAATACGCGGGTAACTGCGCACGTCGCACGCCGCGCAGAACATCGCCCGCTCCCGTAGCACTTGCACCATGGCCTGGCCACAACTGCCGCAAAAGCGGTGCTCACGGGCCCAGGTGCCGATTTGCGCGGCGTACCCCAGCACGGTGTAGACGGTGTGATCGCCCTGCAGCATGAAGGCCCGCAGGCCCTGCCAGTTGCAACCCGGCACCTGGGCCGGGTGATCGAGCTCCAACAGGTACACCGGTTCACCGTCGAGGTGGCCGATGCCGTGTTCGGCAAACACCGAGAGGTCCTGGCCCTTGAGCCATTGGCGCGGGAACAGCGCGCCGTTCTGGTCATACAAAAAGCCTTCGCGGCTGCGGGCCACGGCCCAGCCGCCCGGGGCGTCGTTGTCCAAAAGCGTTGTGGTAATCCAGCCTGAGGTCATTGAGGTCAATCCACGAATTCGGGTTTTTGCTTGCTCATGTGGGCCGCGATGGCCACACGCAGGTCGGTCGATTGCAACATAGCGGCGTTCCAGGTGGCAACGTATTCCAAGCCATCCTGGATGCTGTGGTCACGCATGTAGCTGATCATGGCCTTGGTGCCAGCCACGGCAATCGGCGATTTGGCAGCGATGTCCCGCGCGATCTCCAGCACTCCGGCCAGCAGGCTTTGCTGGTCCTTGTACACCCGGTTGACCAGGCCGATGCTGCGCGCCTCTTCGGCGCCGAACGTGCGCCCGGTGTAGGCCAGCTCGCGCAGCATGCCGTCACCGACGATACGCGGCAGGCGCTGCAAGGTGCCCACGTCGGCGGCCATGCCGATGTCGATTTCCTTGATGGAAAACTGTGCATCGTCGGCGGCGTAACGCATGTCGCAGGCGCTGATCAGGTCGATGGCGCCGCCGATGCAGTAACCCTGGATCGCCGCCAGCACCGGCTTGCGGCAGTTGTCGACCGCGTTGAACGAGGCTTGCAGCGCCAGGATCTTGCGCCGCAGCACGCGCGCATTGCGCCCGACGTCGTTGCCGAATTCATTGGCCACCGCCGCCATCATCATCAGGTCGATGCCGGAAGAGAAATGCTTGCCCGCCCCGCTGAGCACCACCGCGCGTACGGCGTCGGTGTCGTCGATCCATTGGAAAATGTCGATGATCTCGGTCCAGAACGCCGCGTTCATGGCGTTGATCTTTTCCGGGCGGTTGATCTGCACATGGGCGACGTTGTCGACGAGTTCTACGACAAAGGCTTGGTATTCGGACATGGCAGTGATCCTTGACGTGCTGTTTATAAGGCCCGGAACTATAACAAGGCTGCATCAAAGGCGGTAAGGCGACGCATCGGCCAAAAGCGGGACTGTGGCCTAAACGTAATGCAATGTTGTAGAGGGGCGGCTTGCAGACTGCCAATACATTTCACGCAGGGATTGCCGGTTATCGACTATACAATCAAGGGCATTTCCTACCGGGCCTGGAGCCGTGCATGTCATCCACCCCCCGCTCATCATTGATGCTTGCCCTTGTGGTGATCTTTACCGGCATTGGCGCAGGCCTGGGCGGGATGCTCCTGGCGCTGCTGCTCCACGGCATTCAGCACCTGGCTTACGGCTATAGCCTGGACAGCCTGGTCAGCCATCAAACCTTTTTGCTCGGCGTCACTGCCGCCGCCCCCGAGCGCCGCCTGCTGGTGCTGGTGGTGTGCGGGCTGGTGGCGGGCCTCGGCTGGTGGGCGGTGTATCGCTATGGTCGCCCGCTGGTGAGCATCAAGCAGGCCGTGTCGGCGCAAGCACCGGACATGCCGCCCAAGACCACCCTCGCCCACGCCGTCTTGCAGATCATCACGGTGGCGCTGGGTTCGCCGCTGGGCCGTGAAGTGGCGCCGCGGGAAGTCGGTGCGCTGGCAGCCACCTGGCTGTCGCGCCGGGCCGGGTTGACGCCGGACATGCACCGCTTGATCGTCGCCTGCGGCGCCGGGGCCGGGCTGGCGGCGGTGTACAACGTGCCGCTGGGGGGTGCGGTGTTTGTGCTGGAAGTGCTGATCGGCGTGTTCAGTTGGCCGGCGGCGGTGATCGCCCTGGCCACCTCGGCGATTGCCGCGTCCGTGGCCTGGGTCGGCCTGGGGGCCGAATCGCAGTACGTGGTGCCGCACTTTGTGCTGAGCCCGGCCTTGATCGCCTGGGCGGTGGTGTGTGGCCCGGTGTTCGGCCTGGCCGCCTACGGCTTCACCCGCCTCACCGGCGTGGCGCGCGCCAACGCCGCCCGGGGCTGGCGTTTGCCGGTGTTGTCGGTGATCAATTTCACCCTTATTGGCGCTCTGGCGATGTACCTGCCGCAGATCCTGGGCAACGGCAAAGGCCCGGCGCAGTTGGGGTTTGACAATGAGTTGGGCATTGGCCTGGCCGCGCTGTTGCTGGTGGTCAAGGTGCTGATCACCACCAGCAGCCTGCGCGCCGGAGCCGAGGGCGGCTTGCTCACCCCCGGCCTGGCCAACGGCGCCTTGCTGGCGGTGATCCTGGGCGGCGCCTGGAGCCTGGTGTGGCCCGGCGTGCCGCTGGGAGCGTTTGCGATCATTGGTGCGGCGGCGTTTCTGGCCTCGAGCATGAGCATGCCGCTGACCGCGATTGTGCTGGTGGCCGAATTCACCCGTATCGAGCACGACTTTCTGGTGCCGATCATCCTGGCGGTGGTGGGTTCTTTGTGTGTGAGCAAGCTGTGCCAGCAATGGGAAAAAAACCGCAAAGACGCTGGATTAAAAGCCGCGCAGGCGCCATCCTCCGCGCTTTAGGCCGCCTTCTTCGCGGCGCTTTACGCACACAGGATATTTGCCATGCACGCCCCAGCACTCAACGCCGCCGATTTTGAATTCATCGAAGACACCTTGCAGCAGTACGGCGACGACCACAGCGTACTGAACCTGGCCGAACTCGACGGATTCTTCACCGCCCTGGTGTCCAGCCCCGCGCAGGTCGACATCGGCGAGTGGTTCCCGGCGATCTGGGGCGGCCAGAACCCGCAATGGGACAGCGCCGAGCAGGCACAACGCTTTCTTGAGCTGTGCGTGCGCCATATCAATGCCACCGCCACGCAACTGGCCACCGATGCAGTCGGCTTCAGCGCGCGCTTTGAGCAAACCGAGCACCTGGGCCAACCGCTGACCCTGGCGGAAGAATGGTGCTTTGGTTACATCCGTGGCGCCGCCGTGGGCAACTGGCCAGAACTGCCGGCCGAACAGGCCAGCCTGCTGGAACAGATCGCCGCGTGTGCCGAGCAGGACAACTTTGAACTGCCGGACGACCTGGACGTGACGGCCCATCAACAACGCGTCAGCGTCATCGAGCCTGCGGCACGCAGCCTGCACGACTACTGGTCGGCCCAACGCTGAACTGCCGGGAGTCCACAGCGATCCCCGCTCGACAAGGGTGGCGTGTATGGCCGATTATTCGTGTCCGCCAGCCGGCCACTCCCAGCGACCCGCCTTGAATCAGGAGCCTTGTACCTTGAGTTCGCAGAAAACCGTGACCGTCACACCGCCCAACTTCCCCCTGAACGGCAAGGTAGCGCCCCCCGGCTCCAAATCCCTGACCAACCGTGCCCTGTTGCTGGCCGCGCTGGCCAAGGGCACCAGCCGCCTGACCGGCGCGCTGAAGAGCGATGACACCCGGCACATGTCCGTGGCGCTGCGTCACATGGGCGTGACGATTGACGAGCCGGACGACACCACCTTTGTGGTCACCGGCACCGGCAAGTTGCAATTGCCCGCCCAGCCGCTGTTCCTGGGCAACGCGGGCACCGCCATGCGGTTTCTCACGGCCGCCGTGGCCACCGTGCAAGGCACCGTGGTGCTGGACGGCGACGCCTACATGCAAAAACGCCCCATCGCACCGCTGCTGGACACCCTGGGCAAAAACGGCATTCAGGTCGACAGCCCCACCGGCTGCCCGCCCGTGACTGTTCACGGGGTGGGCCGCGTGCAGGCCAAGCGTTTCGAGATCGACGGCGGCCTGTCGAGCCAATACGTCTCGGCGCTGCTGATGCTCGCCGCGTGCGGCGAAGCGCCGATTGAAGTGGCCTTGACCGGCAAGGACATCGGCGCCCGGGGTTACGTCGACCTCACCCTGGATTGCATGCGCGTGTTTGGCGCCCAGGTCGAGAGCGTCGACGACACCACCTGGCGCGTGGCCGCCACCGGCTACACCGCCGCCGACTACCTGATCGAGCCGGACGCCTCCGCCGCCACCTACCTGTGGGCCGCCGAAGTGCTCAGCGGCGGCCGTATCGATATCGGCGTGGCCGCGCAAGACTTCACCCAACCCGACGCCCAGGCCCAGGCGGTGATCGCGCAATTCCCGCATATGCCGGCCGAAGTCGTCGGTTCGCAAATGCAGGACGCCATCCCGACACTGGCGGTCCTGGCTGCGTTCAACCACATCCCGGTGCGGTTCACTGAACTGGCCAACCTGCGGGTCAAGGAATGTGACCGCGTGCAAGCCTTGCATGACGGCCTCAACCAGATTCGCCCGGGCCTTGCGACCATCGAAGGCGACGACTTGCTGGTGGCCAGCGACCCGGCCCTGGCCGGCACTTCGTGCAGCGCGCTGATCGACACCCACGCCGACCACCGCATCGCCATGTGTTTTGCGTTGGCGGGGCTTAAGGTGGCGGGCGTTAAAATCCAGGACCCGGACTGCGTCGCCAAGACCTACCCGGGGTACTGGAAGGCACTGCAAAGCCTTGGTGTGCAGTTGACCTACTGAGTCATCGGCGCCCCTGGCGGGAGGGAGGGAACATGAACATTCGCCAACCCTGCCCGCCCGGCGCCTGCGACTGCAACCGCGATCAATTGCTGCGCACCGCCGGTGGCGATGCGCGCATCTTGCAGCTGACCCGCCAGGAAGAAAAAAAGCTGCTCGAGCGCCTGGAAAACCTGCAAAGCCTGGCGGACCTTGAGCACCTGCAACAACGGATGTACCAGCAATTGGGCATCCGCGTGCACATCGACCCCGGCCATACCGAAGTCAAGAGCATGCGCGGGTTGCAGATTGTGATCGATGACCTGCCGGGCCTGTGCCGCAAGACCCGGGAGTCGATCCCGCGAGCGATTCGACGCGGGTTGGAAAACCGGCCGGAAATTGCCTACCGGCTGCTCGATGCCCAAGGGCTGTTTCGCGAAGACTGAACGGCTCGCAGGATCACGCGTTAGCGCACCACGGTGAAACCATCAGCAGAAGCAGCGCCGCAAAAAAAGTGCGTGGCATAACGGAATAAAGCGCCGTGGCGGGTGTTTACCTGAGTACGCCTTGTGAAATAAAGCACAAGGCCAGTACCCCATTACAACGTAGATACCCCCAGGAGCTTCTTCATGTTGAAAAAATTCTCGCTCGCTGCCGCTGTGGTGATTGCCTGCGCATCGTCCATGGCATTCGCCGCCCCTGCCAAAGTGGCCGACAGCGCCAAAGGCAAGGTCCTCACCGACAGCAAAGGCATGACCCTGTACACCTTCGCCAAAGACAGCGCCGGCAAGTCGGTGTGCAACGGCCAGTGCCTGGCCAACTGGCCGGCCTTCACCGCCTCGGCCGGTGCCAAAGATGCTGACGGCTACACCGTGATCACCCGTGACGATGGCGGCAAGCAGTGGGCCTACAAAGGCCAGGCCCTGTACACCTGGGTCAAAGACAGCAAGCCAGGCGACATCACCGGTGACGGCGTTGGCGGCAACTGGGACCTGGCTCGCCCATAAGGGTTAGCGGGTCAAAAAAACCTCCCTGTCGCGCATCGCCAGGGAGGTTTTTTTATAGGTGGGGTTTAGCGGTTTGCCTGGCGTTCACGCACAAAAGCCTGGGCCTTGCGAGCCAACTGGTCGAGGTGCCGGTCGCGCTGTTTTTCTGCATCGATCATCGCCCGCTTGCCGTGACGTTGCAGCAGGTAGGTATGAATCTGGCGCACCTCCAGCGAGCTGTAGATCGACGCCACCTCCAATACCCCCATCAGGCCATCGGTGCTGTAGTCCCGCGTGTTCATTAACACCTGGGTGCCACGCACACCGCGCACTTGAAAGCCCAGCGACTCGAACACCGGCACCTTTTCCACCGCGCAGGCCAGCTCGGCATGCGGGTAGCGGGCGAGCATTTCCTGGATCATCGCCCGCCCCACGCCCTGGCGCCGGTGACTGGCCCGCACGGCCATGTAGGCCACGCCGCACGCCTGCGGGTCGTCCTTGACCGGCAAGTACAACACAAAGCCCAGCACCTGCTCCTGCTCGTCCAGGGCCACGATCAATTCGACGGCAATGCCTTGGGTGCCATCCAGCGCAGCCAGGTACAGGTGCACTTCATAGCCGATCGCATACTGGTAGATGTTGTACAGCAGGTTGCTCGGCGTCAGCGCAATGCTGCTGATGTCGGTCAGGTAGTCGACCACCATTTGCAGGATCTGGGCATTGACGGGCTCGGGGCATGGGGTTTCGTAGCGGGTAAGGCTGAACATTGCAATTCCTGGTGTTTCGCGGCAAGACGGTGGCGATTGTACCTGTTTATGCCAACCCCCTCGCGCAAACCGCCGTTGAACCCGCAAGGCGGGGACAGGAATGAGCCTGCGTGCAAAAACTTCAGACCAACGGGTGCACCGAGGCCCCTACATCGCGCATCATGGGCGCTTTCAAGTTCAAGGGAATCGTCCATGCGCGTTCTGTCATTGATGATGGGTCTTACGACGCTGGCTGCCACTCTGGTCTTCAGCGGCGCAGCGTCGGCCAGTGAAGAAAGCCTGTTGGTGGATTCGATCAATCAGTACCGCAGCCAGGTGCAACGTTGCGGCAATCAAGGCTCCCAGGAGCTGCCCCCGCTCACCGCCGACACGCGGCTGGTCTTGCCGGTCAATAGTGTTGGCGACCTGCAGCAGGCGCTGGCGCGGGCGGCGTACCCGATGGTCAATGTGCAGGCCATCAGCCTGTCCGGCCCGCGCAATGCCGAGGCCGCGATGAAGGCCGTGCGGGAAAGTTTTTGCCGGGTGGTGCTCGACCCGCAGTTTGTCGACATCGGTGTCAGCAGCAACGGCCAGGACTGGCGCATCGTGCTGGCCCGCCCGCTGTTGAGCGCAGGCCTGGGCGAATGGCAAACCGAGGGCAAACAGGTGCTGAGCCTGATCAACACCGCCCGCCAGCAACCCCACCAGTGCGGTGCCCAAACGTTTAGCGCCACCACCGCGCTGAACTGGAACGACGACCTGGCCAACGCGGCCGCCGGGCATTCGCGCAACATGGCCAACGGGAATTTCTTCGACCACCTGGACCACGACGGCCGCACCCCAGGCGACCGTGCCGAGCTGGCAGGTTATATCGGCCAGCAGATCGGCGAAAACATCGCCGCGGGCCTGGATAACCCCCGCAAGGTGGTCGAAGGCTGGCTCGCCAGCCCCGCGCACTGCGCGGCCCTGATGAACCCGCAAATGCACGACATGGGCGCCGCCTATGCGATGGACCCGCGCAGCGACGCGGGCATCTACTGGACCAGCGTGTTCGGCGTGCAATAGCGCGGTTTGTATCTCACTGTATCCCCGCCGCCGCCTTACACAGTCCGAGGCCGTGCGGGGGGTGCGGTGACACAGTGCAGATACGCCGCCGCGGTTTCCTGTGCACACCCCGCCATCACGTCGATCGCGAACGGGCCACTCATTAGGAAACCATCATGACCCAGAACAGCACAGTGCTTTACACCGGCAAGACCCACACCACCGGCGGGCGTGAAGGCGCATCCCAAAGCGACGACCTGCGCCTGGACATCAAACTGGCCCCACCGGGCGCAAAGGCGGCAGGCACCAACCCCGAACAGTTGTTTGGCGCCGGTTGGTCGGCTTGCTTCATTGGTGCACTGGGCCTGGCCGCCAAGGCCGCTGACGTGCGCCTGCCGGCCGATACCGCGGTAGACGCCGAGGTGGACCTGGTCAACAGCCCGCAACTGGGCTATTTCCTGCAAGCGCGCCTGACGGTCAGCCTGCCCGGCATCGAGCCTGTGCTGGCGCAGACGCTGATCGACGGCGCCCACCAGACCTGCCCGTACTCCAAGGCCACGCGCGGCAATATCGAGGTGCAGATCACCCTGGTCTGAGACGCCTGCCCGCTACGGCGCTACCGCCACCTGGTTGCGCCCTTGGGCCTTGGCGCGGTACAGCGCCTGATCGGCGGTGTGCATCAAGCCGTGCAAGTCCTGGTCGCGCATATGGGTGGAGGCCACGCCGAGGCTGGCGGTCAGGCCCTGGACCGGCGCCGTGGTCAGCCCGGCGATGGCTTTGATCAGCTGCTCGGCGATGCCTTGCGCGGTTTCAAGGGAGGTGTCGGGCAGCAACACGGCAAACTCTTCACCGCCGAGGCGCCCATACACATCGGTCTGGCGAAACGAGGCACTAATTACCGCGCCGATCTGACGCAGCACCTGGTCACCGGCCTGGTGGCCGTAGGTGTCGTTGATCTGCTTGAAGTGGTCCATGTCCATCATCAGCGCGCACAGCGGCTGGCGGTTGTGCCGGCACTTTTCGTAGAGGGCCTGGGCCTGCTCGAAAAACGCGCGGCGGTTCATCAGGCCGGTCAGTTCATCGGTTTGTGCTGCGCGGGCGGAAATGTTGTGGGCACGTTCCATCTGGCGTGTCAGGCGGAAGGCTTTTTCCAGCGCATCGGACAACTTGCGCGTAGCACTCACCACAAACGAGGAGAACACCAGCACCGCCAGCGCCACGCCGGTTTGCATCGACGAGGGCTGAAGCAACATCCACAGGGTGGAAGGCAGCAACACCAACCCCATCGACACCAGCGTCATGGAGCGGTACGCCGAATAACAGGACACGGCACTGACCGACATGCCCACCGTGAACAGCACGACCAACCCCTGGGAGAGCCGGTCATCGGTCGGTATAAGCGTCAGCGCGCCCAGCCCCCAGATGCCCGCGGACAAAATCAGCGTGAGCCAGTAAGGCCGTTCCCACCGCGCCGGTGTGCGCTCAGCGGGCGGGCAGCGAAACCAGGCCACGAACATGGCCAGGCGCAGCAAGGAAGACGCCCCCAGGAGCACCATCCACACCACGACCACGCCGTGATCGAAGCGCTCCCAGCACAGCCAGCACAGCATGATCGCACCCAGATAACTGCCGAACAGGGCAGAAAACGATTGGCGAAACAGCTGGTGTAAACGATCCGTGCGGACCTGCTCTTCTATGTAGCAATCCTGGTCCTGCCCACGCCCAAGGCCATTCATCTGGTCCGCCTGATCTTGCTGCTATGACAAAGTGCCATTGTGGCACCCTGCCACCTAGCACGCCAGAGCCCTTGTCAGCCTTGCGGTCGCAGAATCAGCACGCCCAGCGGCGGCAGATTCAACGACAGCGACACGGCCTGACCATGATGGGGCTCGTCCCCGGTCGAAATCGCCCCACCGTTGCCGTAATTGGAACCCGCATAGGTGTCGGCATCGCTGTTGAGCACTTCCTCCCAGCACCCGGCGAACGGCACGCCGACCTTGTAGCCTTCACGCGGCACCGGGGTAAAGTTGGCCACCCCCAACACCGGGCGCCCCGCCTTGCTCCAGCGCAGCCAGGCGTAGACGCTGTTGATCGCGTCATCGCCAATCAGCCATTGGAACCCCTGTGGCGCGTCGTCCTGTTCATGCAGTGCCGGTTCTTCGCGGTACAGCCGGTTGAGGTCCCCTACCAGTTTTTGCACGCCCCGATGCTCGGGGTATTGCAGCAAGTACCAGTCCAGTTGCTGGTCGTGGTTCCACTCGCGCCACTGGCCGAACTCACAGCCCATGAACAACAGCTTTTTGCCGGGGTGCATCCACATAAAGCTCAGGTAGGCGCGCAGGTTGGCGAACTTCTGCCAGCGGTCACCGGGCATTTTGTCGATGAGCGAGTGTTTGCCGTGCACCACCTCGTCATGGGAGATGGGCAAGATAAAGCGCTCGGACCAGGCATAGACCAGGCCAAAACTCAGCTCGTTATGGTGATGGGCGCGGTAGACCGGGTCTTGCTGGATGTAGTGCAGCGAGTCGTGCATCCAGCCCATGTTCCATTTGTAGCTGAAGCCCAGGCCGCCCTGCTGGGTGCTCTGGCTCACCCCCGGCCAGGCCGTGGACTCTTCGGCGATCACCAGCGCGCCGGGCGCTTCCAGGGCGACCACGTCGTTGAGGTGACGCAAAAAGTCGATGGCTTCCAGGTTTTCGCGCCCGCCGTGGCGGTTGGGCACCCATTCGCCCGCCTTGCGCGAATAGTCGCGATAGAGCATCGACGCCACCGCATCCACGCGCAGGCCGTCCACATGGAAGTGCTTGAGCCAGTGCAACGCCGACGCCAGCATGAACCCGTGCACCTCGGTGCGGCCCAGGTTGTAGATCAGCGTGTCCCAATCCTGGTGGAAACCTTCCTGGGGGTTGCCGTATTCGTACAACGCCGTGCCGTCAAATTGCGCCAGGCCGTGGGTGTCGGTGGGGAAATGCGCGGGCACCCAGTCGAGAATCACGCCGATCTGCGCCTGATGGCAGGCATCGACGAAAAATGCGAAGTCCTCCGGCGAGCCAAAACGCGCACTCGGGGCAAATTGCGACAACGCCTGATAACCCCACGAGCCGCCAAACGGGTGCTCCATGATCGGCATCAGTTCGATGTGGGTGAACCCCAGTTCCTGAACATACGGAATCAACCGCTGCGCCAATTCGCGCCAGGTGAACGGGCGGGCAACCTCGCCTGCGTCGTCCAGTTCGCATTGCCAGGAACCGGCGTGCAACTCGTAAATCGACAGCGGCGCGCGGGTGGCCTGCCGCTCGCCGCGGGCCTGCATCCAGTCATGGTCTTGCCAGTCCACCAGCAACGGGGCGGCGACTTTGGACGCGGTGTCTGGCGGCAGTTGGGTGGCCAATGCCACCGGGTCGGCCTTGAGCGGCAGGATCCCGTGGGCACCGAGGATTTCATATTTATAGGCAGCCCCCGGTTGCAGGCGCGGGATAAAAATTTCCCAGACCCCGGCCGGATGGCGCAGGCGCATGGGGTGGCGGCGGCCATCCCAAATATTGAAGTCACCGACCACCGACACCCGCCGAGCGTTGGGCGCCCACACGGCAAAACGCACCCCCTCGATGCCATCGACGTGCGTGACCTGCGCGCCAAAGCAGCGGCCAAGGTCACGGTGGTTGCCCTCGGCAAACAGGTACAGGTCCATCTCACCCAGCAACAGTTGGCTGAAGCTGTAAGGGTCCTCGGTGATCTGCTCGCCCCCGGCCCACTGGATCTTCAGCAGATACGGCTGGCGACCGGCGAACTGACCGGCGAACAACCCCGGCACCGAGGTCGACGCCAGGTCGCCCAGCGGTTCGCCGCTGTCTTGGGCCACCACCTGAACGCTCAGGGCGTCTGGCAGGAATGCGCGGATAAACTGCCCGCCCCTCCCGTCGTCATGGGGCCCCAGGATCGCGAACGGGTCGGGGTGCTCGGCGCGCACCAAGGCTTCGATGTCGTGGGGCGCGGGCATCAGATTCAAGGCTGTCTGCAGCGGTTCTTTGTTCGTAACACTCATGACGTCTTCCCACCGCGTGCAGTTTTCGATAAGGGTTCAAGCCCCCTGAGCAGCCCGTGCAAACCGTGTAACGGCACCGGCAACCAGGCGGGACGATTTTCCGCTTCATAGGCCACCTCATACGCAGCCTTCTCCAGGCTGAACAACGTCAGCGCAGCGTCCTGGCCGCTGGCATCCTGCCAGTCATGCGCCAGTGTAGACGCCGCGTGGTGATAGGCCTGGGTAAATGCCTGTCGGGCTTCTTGCAAGTAACGGTCCGCAACCCGCTGTCTTGACGCGTCGGCCTCGGGGGACAGGTCCATGCCCTGCCCGCTCAGCGCCATCGCCGCTGCGTAGTCAAACGAGCGCAAGACCCCGCTCACATCCTTGTAGGGGCTGTGTTTACCGCGCCGCTCGTGCAGCGGTCGCGCCGGTTCACCTTCAAAGTCGATGAGGTAGGCATCGCCTTTCACCACCAGCACCTGGCCCAAATGCAGGTCGCCGTGCACCCGAATGCGCAAACCGCCGACCGTGGCCTTGGCCAACGCTTGCACATGACGGGCGATGGCTTTTTTCTGCGCCAGCAGATCACTGACCTGCGCTTGATCGGCAGGGTTCAACTGATGTTGATGCGCCTCGAGCAATTGCAACGCACGCTCGACTTGCGCCCCCACTTGCTGGGCCCAGTGCTGGCTGTCCTTGAGGGACGTCAGTTGCGGCGTGAAGTCCGGATGGTCGGTGGGCCCGGCCAGTATCACGTGCATTTCCCCGAGGCGCTGGCCCAGCAGCGCAGCAAAATCCGCCAACTCGCCCAAGGCGTTGTAGTGCTGCTCCTGCTCGGAGATCGCCTCAGCCAGTTCGTCGCGAATCGCCCGCTCCAGGTTGTTCTGGGTCCAGCCCCAGGCATCGCCCTGATTGCTCAAGTAACCTTGGGCGATCATCAGCAAGTTGTCCTGGCCCTGGCCATCCCGGCGTATCACCGAGCCCAGCAGGGGCGAGATATGTGCGTAACCGGCCTGGGTCAGATAAGCGCTCATCTCCAGCTCCGGGTGCACCCCGGCACTGACCTTGCGGATAAGCTTGAGCACCAGGTGCTCGCCCACCACCACCGAGCTGTTGGACTGCTCGGCGGACAAGTAACGCACCGGCGGCTCGTCGCCCAGTTGCAGCGCGGCCAGGTGCTCGGTGGCTTCGAAGCGGATCGGGCCATCGTCGGTGTCGAGCACGGTATGGGCGTGCAGGCTTTGGATCACCGTGCGCACAAAAGTGTCGAGGCTGAAGGCGTCCGTCACCAGCCCCACCTGGCGCACGCGGCGCACCCGGGCCAGCGCCAGTTGCTGGGGCAAGGCGGTGGTGAACTGGTCTTCGCCCAGAAATCCGAACGGCAGTTGATAACGGCTGACCTGCCCTGCCGTGGTCACCTCGACCTCACTGAACAGCACCGGGTGCTGCGGGTCGCCAAAACGCACGCCGTAGGCGATGTGCACGTTTTCGATCGCCGCATCTTTGTTGGCAAACCAGCGCCGCTTGGGCAGCCAGGCCGGCAAACTCGTGTGCTCCAGCGTGGTGCGGCACGGCGCGTCCAGCAGTTCTTCCAGGCGTTTTTTCAGCACCAGCGTGGTGAAGTCCGGCATGCTCTGGGCCGGTTCCACATGCCAGCTCGGCATCTGGTTTTCTGCCGCCAGCACAAACCAGTAAAAGCCATAGGGCGCCAGGGTCAGCAGGAAATTCAGCTGGCCGATCGGCGGGAAGGCGTTGCCGCCCAGCATCTCTACCGGGACCATCCCGGCAAAGGCCGACAGGTCCAGCTCTGCCGCCTGGGCGCTGCGGGACACGTTGGCCACGCACAAGATGATTTCGGTGTTGCCGTCGGCCCCGGTGTATTCGCGGGTATAGGCCAGGATGCGGCGGTTGCTCGGCGAGAGCATCTTCAGGCTGCCACGCCCGAAGGCCTTGGACTGTTTACGGATGGCCAGCATGCGCCGGGTCCAATTGAGCAAGGAGTGCGGGTCTTGGGCCTGGGTTTCGACATTGACCGACTGATAGCCGTATTGCGGGTCCATGATCGGCGGCAGCACCAGGCTGGCCGGATCGGCGCGGGAAAAACCGCCGTTGCGGTCGATGGTCCACTGCATGGGCGTGCGCACGCCGTCGCGGTCGCCCAGGTAGATGTTGTCGCCCATGCCGATTTCATCGCCGTAATACAGGGTCGGGGTGCCGGGCATCGACAACAGCAGGCTGTTGAGCAATTCGATGCGGCGCCGGTCGCGCTCCATCAATGGCGCAAGGCGTCGGCGGATCCCCAGGTTGATGCGCGCACGGCGGTCGGCGGCGTAGTAGTTCCACAGGTAGTCACGCTCTTTGTCGGTGACCATCTCCAGGGTGAGTTCATCGTGGTTGCGCAAAAAGATTGCCCATTGGCAATTGGCCGGAATCTCCGGGGTCTGGCGCAGGATGTCGGTGATCGGGAAGCGATCCTCCTGGGCCAGCGCCATGTACATGCGCGGCATCAACGGGAAGTGGAACGCCATGTGGCACTCGTCGCCGTCGTCGCCCTTCTGGTCACCAAAGTACAGTTGGGTGTCTTCCGGCCATTGGTTGGCTTCGGCCAGCAGCATGCGGTCGGGGTAATTTGCGTCGATCTCGGCACGGATCTGCTTGAGCACATCGTGGGTTTCGGGAAGGTTTTCGTTGTTGGTGCCGTCACGCTCGATCAGGTACGGGATGGCATCCAGGCGCAGGCCGTCGATGCCCATGTCCAGCCAATAGCGCATCACACTGAGCACCGCTTTCATCACCTGCGGGTTGTCAAAATTGAGGTCCGGCTGGTGCGAGTAGAAGCGGTGCCAGAAGTACTGGCCGGCCACCGGGTCCCAGGTCCAGTTGGACTTTTCGGTGTCGAGGAAAATGATGCGGGTGCCGTCGTATTTCTGGTCGTCGTCGGACCACACGTAAAAGTCCCGCGCCGCCGAGCCGGGCTTGGCCTTGCGCGCACGCTGGAACCAGGGGTGCTGGTCGGAGGTGTGGTTAATCACCAGCTCAGTGATCACTCGCAAGCCGCGCTTGTGGGCTTCGGCGATGAAGCGCTTGGCGTCGGCCAGGGTGCCGTAGTCGCTGTGCACGCCCCGGTATTCGGCGATGTCGTAGCCGTCATCACGGCGTGGCGAGGGGTAGAACGGCAAGAGCCAGATGGTGTTGACGCCCAGGTCAGCGATGTAATCGAGCTTGGCGATAAGGCCGGGAAAGTCGCCAATACCGTCGTTATTGGAGTCGAAATAGGATTTGACATGAACTTGATAGATCACCGCGTCCTTGTACCAGAGCGGGTCTTTGATAAAAGTGGCCGAGGTGGATTTCTTCGCCATTTGAAGCTCCTGGAAAACCGTGAATAACAGGATCGTCGGGGCCATGGCCCCGGGGCGCTGCGCGAACGCGAGTCAGACCGTGATGCGCCAAATGCCGAAAGGCTGGTGCCACGGCTCGATGCGCATGAATTGGGTCTTGCCGTACCAGGTCCAGCGATGGCCGTTCATCAAGTCTTCGCCCTGGGTCTGGGCGTCGTCGGGCAGGCCAAGCTCCCACAGCGGCAGCTCGAAATGCGCCTCCTGGGCGTTGAACGGGTCGAGGCTGACGGCCACCAGAATGAAGTTATCGCCCTCCTCGCTGCGTTTGCCGAAGTACAGGATGTTGTCGTTCCACGCCGTGTAGAGCTGCACGCCCAAATGGCTGTGCAGCGCCGGGTTCTGCCGACGGATGCGATTGAGCTGGGCGATCTCGGCCACGATGTTGCCGGGGGCGGTGAAGTCGCGGGGGCGGATCTGGTACTTCTCCGAGTTCAGGTACTCTTCCTTGCCCGGCACTGGCGCCGCCTCGCACAACTCAAAGCCCGAGTACATGCCCCACAAGCCCGAGCCCATGGTGGCCAGCGCCGC
Organism: Pseudomonas sp. SDO5215_S409; assembly: GCF_054071325.1. Lineage (NCBI taxonomy): Bacteria > Pseudomonadati > Pseudomonadota > Gammaproteobacteria > Pseudomonadales > Pseudomonadaceae > Pseudomonas > Pseudomonas sp. SDO5215_S409. The sequence goes on from NZ_JBSVWN010000034.1 coordinate 25,201, forward strand.
ACGGATCAAAAACCCTGCCCGTCCGGACTCATGCAAAAAGCCTGGGTTGATGTCGGGGGTATTGACGAAAAAGTTCGGGCGGTAGCATTCGCGCAGCGGCGATTGGTTCAACTGGGTCAGGTATTCGCTCAACTCGGCCTTGGTATTGCGCCACGTGAAATAGGTGTAGCTCTGCGAGTACCCGACCTTGCCCAGCCGCGCCATCATCGCCGGGGTGGTGAAGGCCTCGGCCAGAAAGATTACGTCCGGGTACTTGCCGCGCACATCGGCGATCAGCCATTGCCAGAACGGCAGCGGCTTGGTGTGGGGGTTGTCCACACGAAACGTTTTCACACCCTCGTCCACCCAGCCCACCACAATGTCACGCAGTTCGGTCCAGAGGCTGGGTATGGCATCGGCGGCGTAAAAGTCGACATTGACGATGTCCTGGTACTTTTTCGGCGGGTTCTCGGCGTATTTGATCGTGCCGTCCGGGCGCCAGTTGAACCAGCCGGGGTGTTGTTTGAGCCATGGGTGGTCCTGGGAGCACTGGATGGCAAAGTCCAGGGCGATTTCCAGGCCATGCTCGGCAGCCGCGCGAACCAGGCGGCGAAAGTCCTCCAGGGTGCCCAATTGAGGGTGAATCGCTGCGTGGCCGCCCTCTTCACTGCCAATGGCGTACGGGCTGCCCGGGTCATCGGGACCGGCGGTGAGCGAATTGTTCTTGCCCTTACGGTGGGCGCGGCCAATGGGGTGGATGGGCGGGAAGTACAACACGTCAAACCCCATGTCATGGATCATCGGCAAGCGCGCGTGCACGTCATTAAACGTGCCGTGCCGGGCCGCATCGTCGGTGATCGAGCGCGGAAACAGCTCGTACCAACTGGCAAACTGCGCGGCCTGGCGCTCCACGTCCACCGCATACACCGGGCTGATGCTCAGGTAAGGCCGGTGGTCAGCCTGGGCCATCAACTGTGCACTGTCTTCGTGCAGAAACAACGCCACCTGCTCGGCTTCCAGCAGGCCGGACAACTGGTGGTGCAGGCTCATCAGCTGGTCGCGCAACTCGTGTTCACTGCGTTCGGCGGCCTGAAGCACCAGGCTGCGGCCTTCCTGCAATTCCAGGCTTACCGGCACCCCGGCCTCGTGTTTTTTGCGCAGCTCGTAACCAAAGCTTGCAAAGGTATCCAGCCAGGCCTCGATGCAATATTCATGCGGCCCTTGAGCGGCCACGGTAAACGCGCCCTCCCAGCCGTTATTGCCCACATCGACCATGACTGCACGCTGCCATTGCTCGTCACGCAACGCGCGCCAGCGAATCAGTACAGCGAGCTTGTCGTGGCCGTCGGCAAAGACCTTGCTGGTCACGTTGATCCGTTGGCCCACCACCGCCTTGACGGCAAATGCGCCGCCGTCGATCACAGGCATGGTGCTTTCAATCGCGATCCTGGGCATCAGCAATGCCTGGGACAGTGGCAACAAGGCGTCTTGCGGCTTCCACGTTTCAGCTGTCATCGAGCCTCTCCCCTTACGCCCCGTGGACGCTTCAGTACTTGGTCGGACGCTCTGCCCGAGCCGTGCCGTACAGTTTCCGAGCCTGCCCCGCCGTGAAAAGTTCAGGTGGATGTGACGCCACCGGGCGGGGAATCAAATGCCCCGGCCCGTGGTCCACCGCCTACAGCAAAGCACAAAGGAGGCCAGACCGATGACAATCCCCATCCCTGCGGAAACGCCCGACCCCAACATCGACAAACCGACGCTGCCGCCCACTGAACCTGGCCCGGTGCCCGACCAAGAGCCGCCGGATGACGCCCCACCGCCGGTACAAGAGCCCCCCGCGCCAGTGCCGCCGGTGATCGTCTAAACGCCCTGCTGGAAAGGGATCAGTCCTTTTCCAGCAGCCGCACGATGCGCGGCATCACGCTGAACACCGCCAGGGCCAGCAAGGTGCTCAACACCGCCGTCGATTCGCGCCCCATGCCGGCCGCCACGCCGATGGCGGCGGTCATCCATAACCCGGCCGCGGTGGTCAGGCCCTTGACGTGCTGGCCCTCTTCGTCCTCCTTGCCCTTGAGGATGGTGCCGGCGCCCAAAAAGCCGATCCCGGCAATCACCCCTTGCAGCACCCGGCTCATGGCATCGGCCTGGCTGCCCGACATTTGCGGCACCAGCACAAACAACGCCGCGCCCAACGCCACCAACATGTGGGTGCGCACCCCGGCGGCCTTGCCCTTGTGCTCTCGCTCAAACCCCAGGATGGCGCCCAGCACGGCAGCGATCAGCAGTCGAACGGTGACTTGGGTGAGTTGACGGGCATCGCCGATGTCGGCGAATTCCGCTTGCAGGGTTTGCCAGACTTCATGCCACCAGGCGTCCATGGGCGTTTCCTTTCAAGGGGTCGATGAACGATGGACAGCGCCGACCGTCAGTCAGTTGCGCAGAACCCTCAGGCCCGCAGCGGCCCTAATGTTCATCACCCCTTGTAGACGGAGATCACCATGCCCGTACGCATCGATAACCAGACCTGTTACTTCACCCTCAACGCCGCCGGCGAGGAACAGCGCCGTGCGGCCAGCGCAGTGACCGTCAGCACCGACAGCGCCAAGGCCATGTCTTATGTGGCCCTGGACGCCGAGCGCATTTACATCACCGAAGCCGAGGCCGACGCGCTGACCGTTGCCGGAGCCCGCGACGCGCGCAAACATGTGAAGGCCGACAGCGGTGATTCGCTGATTTGACCGAGCCGGCTCAATAGCGCGTCAAACCGACCGCACCCCTGCCCAGTGGGGTGCGGGGCGGTGCTGCAGGCAGGCCTTCTGCCTTCTGATCCGTGTTTTATTGCCTTGCCTGCGCCTGTTATGCAAACAGACCTGCGGGCATAATTCGTTGCCCGACAACATCCGCCCGAGTCAGCGTCGCCATGGCCGAGCCCTGCGGTGCCCCCTTCACCCACGGCAGGCCCTGATGAAACGCTACGAGAAATTCGCCGACGACATCGCAGAACTGATCCGCTCAGGCGTACTTGGCCCGGGCCAGCGCGTGCCGTCGGTGCGTTACGCCAGCCAGACCTACGGCGTCAGCCCCTCCACCGTGTTCCAGGCTTACTACCTGCTGGAGCGACGCGGCCTGATCCGCGCCCGGCCGCGCTCCGGGTATTTCGTCAACACGTACGCGCCCAGCCGGTTTTCTGAACCGGCGGTGAGCGCCCAGGTGCAGGAGTCCACCCCGGTGGACGTCAGCGAGCTGGTGTTTTCGGTGCTGGAGTCCATCAAAGACCCCAACACCGTGCCTTTTGGCTCGGCCTTTCCCAGCCCGCTGCTGTTTCCGTTGCAACGCCTGGCCCGCTCGCTGGCCACCTCCAGCCGGGAAATGGACCCGCGCGTGGTGGTCACCGACATGTCGCCGGGCCACCCGCAACTGCGCCGGCAAATTGCCCTGCGTTACATGGTCGGCGGGCTGATGCTGCCCATGGAAGAGCTGCTGATCACCAACGGCGCGCTGGAAGCCCTGAACCTGTGCCTGCAAGCCGTGACCGAACCGGGCGACCTGGTCGCCATCGAGGCACCGGCGTTCTATGCCAGCTTGCAGATCCTCGAACGGTTAAAGCTCAAGGCCGTGGAAATCCCCGTGCACCCGCGCGATGGCATCGACTTGCAAGTCCTCGCGCAAAGCCTGGCGCGTTACCCGATCAAGGCCTGCTGGTGCATGACCACGTTCCAGAACCCCATGGGCGCGACAATGCCCGAAGCCAAAAAACAGGAACTGGTCGCGTTGTTGCGCCGCCACCAGGTGCCGCTGATCGAAGACGACGTTTACGCCGAGCTGTATTACGGCCAGCAGGCGCCCAAACCCGCCAAGGCCTTTGACACCGAAGGCCTGGTGCTGCATTGCGGTTCGTTCGCCAAGAGCCTGGCCCCGGGTTATCGGGTCGGCTGGGTGGCCGCCGGGCGGTATGCGCAAAAGGTCGAGCGCTTAAAGCTGATGACATCACTGAGCCCGTCGATGCCCGCCCAGGCAGCCATCGCCGACTACCTGCAACACGGCGGCTATGACCGCCACTTGCGCAAACTGCGCTACGCCCTGGAAGAACAGCAGAGCGCCATGCGGGCGGCCATCGCGCGCTACTTCCCGGCCCAGACCCGGGTAAGCCAGCCCGCGGGCGGTTATTTCCTGTGGCTGGAGCTGCCGGAGCAGACCGACTCGCTGAAGGTGTTCCACATGGCGGCCGCCCAGGGCATCAGCATCGCGCCCGGGCCGATCTTTTCACCGACCCGGCGCTTTGCTCATTGCATCCGTCTGAATTACGGAAGTCCGTGGGATGAAACGTCGGAAAAAGCCATGGAAACGTTAGGGCGCATCGTGCGTTCTTTTTAAAGCGGGGCCGGAACCGCACGCGGCAACTGCGCCACAGAGGGAGCGTCCTGAACCAGACCTGAGGCGCCTCATGAACATATGCAACAAGCCTTTCCCGGTGCCGCCCCACTACATGCGGGCGGCCGAGCAGCAACAGGTGCGCGAGATGACCGGCCCCGTCAGCCGCCCCCACGGTGACCACCGCTCGGCAGAGCGCATCATCGAACAAAGCCCGGTGCTCAGGCGCTTTCTCAACAGCCGCGACCATTACGAGGTGGGGGACGAGCTCAAACGCCAGGTCGGCGACTGGACCGACGCCAACCCCAACCCACAGGCGCGCGCCGATGCCGCCTACACCTTGGAAAAAGTGCTGAAGTTCATCGATAACCTCGATGACCGGGAGCTCACCGCCAGCCGCAGCCGCAACGGGCGCGTGGACGGCTTCCGGCGCGACGGCTACGTCACCGTCCCGCATTCGGAAGCCAGTATCCTCAAGGAGTTTTCGCACAGCGGCTTTCGCGTGCTGCGCTATTTGCCGACCTGAGCCCGCTCAGCGGCCACCCGCCAGGTCGATAAAGGTGCCGGTTGCGTAGGAAGCCTTATCGGAAAGCAGCCAGACAATGCCTTCGGCCACTTCTTCGGCACGCCCGCCCCGGGCCATGGGAATCGCCGGCTCCAGCTTGCTGACACGGTCCGGGTCGCCGCTCAGCGCGTGAAACTCGGTGTAGATAAACCCCGGGCGCACACCGTTGACACGGATACCCTCACCGGCCACTTCCTTGGCCAGCCCCAGGGTGAAGGTGTCCAGCGCGCCCTTGGACGCGGCGTAGTCGACATACTCGCCCGGCGACCCCAGCCGGGCGGCCGCCGACGACACGTTGACAATGCTGCCGCCCTGCCCGCCATGGCGGGGCGACATGCGCAGCACCGCGTGCTTGGCACACAGGATCGGGCCCAGCACGTTGGTCTTGAGAATATTGAGCACGCGAAACTCGGACATCTCGTCCACCCGTGACTTGTGCGCCACGGTGCCCGCATTGTTGACCAACGCGGTGACCCGACCCAATTCGGCATCGACCCGGTTGAACAGGCGGATCACCTCGTCTTCGATACTCACATCCGCGCGCACCGCAATCGCCTGCGCGCCCAGCGCCCGTACCTGCTCCAGTACCCGGTGGGCCGCCTCTTCATTGGACTGATAATTGATGCACATCCGATAGCCCTGGCGGGCCAGCAACAACGCCGTCGCGGCGCCGATGCCACGACTGCCCCCAGTGATGATGACGACTTTGTCCATGTAAGCGATCTCCTGATTCAACGGGTCAAGGTTGGATCCAGAGAATAACCGCCACCGGCCGGTTTTGCATGGCTCAGGTGACAGGCTCCGGTGCCGCGGCGTGTTCTGCACGCTGGATATCGGCCATGAACCTGTCGGCGGGCAGCGGGTGACCCAGCAGGTAACCTTGCAGGGAGTTGCACCCAAGGCTGGTCAGAAAGTCCTGTTGCACATCGGTTTCCACGCCTTCGGCGACGATGCGCAGGTCCAGCGCCTGGCCCAGCGCGACAATCGCCGAGACGATGGCGGCGTCGTCGCTGTCGTGCTCCAGGTCGCGGACAAACCCCCGGTCGATCTTCAACTCGTTGGCGGGCAGGCGCTTGAGGTACATCAGGCTGGAATAGCCGGTGCCAAAGTCATCGATGGACAGGTCCACGCCCATGTCCGACAACTGCTGCAACACCGCCATGCTGGCATCGGCGTCGCTCATGGCCGTGGTTTCGGTGATTTCCAGGGTCAGGCTGTTGGCCGGCAACTGATGGCGCTCCAGGGCCCCGGCCACGCTCTTGACCAACCCGGCATGGCAGAACTGCAGCGCCGAGAGGTTCACCGCGATGCGCCACTCCCGGTAACCCTCGTTAAACCACACACGCATCTGGCGGCAGGCCTCGTTGAGCACCCAGTCGCCAATGGCGATGATCAGCCCGGTTTTTTCTGCAAGCTCGATGAACTTGTCCGGCAGCAACAGCCCCTGCTGCGGGTGTTCCCAGCGCAGCAGCGCCTCGGCGCCTACCGGGCGACCGCTGAGCGCGTCGAACTTGGGCTGGTAATACAGACGAAACTGGGCGTGTTCCACCGCGCTGCGCAAGTCCTGCAACAGTTGCAGTTGCTTGCGGGCGTTGGTGTTCATGGACACATCAAAAAAGCTGTAGCCGTTCTTGCCCAGGCCCTTGGCGTGGTACATCGCCGCGTCGGCGTTCATCAGCAGTTCCGGTGGCGTGGCGCCGTTGCCCGGGTACAGCGCGATACCCACGCTGGCGGAAATATTCAGTTCATGTTCGGCCACCCGGAACACCTGGTTGATCAAGCTCACCTGGCGCTCGGCCAGGCTGGCGGCGTCGTCGGCCTGGCTCAATTGCACCAGCAGCACAAACTCGTCACCGCCGATGCGCGCCAGGGTGTCCTGGCTGCGCAGGTCCTCGCGCAAACGCTGCCCGACCTGTTGCAACAACTGGTCGCCCAGGTGATGGCCGAAGGCATCGTTGACCGGCTTAAAACCGTCCAGGTCGATAAACATCAAGGCAAAACAACCGCCCTCTTCGTTCACACGCTGCGTGGCTTGCTGGATGCGATCGGTGAGCAACGTGCGGTTGGGCAGGCCGGTCAGCATGTCGTGCAGGGCCAGGTGCGTCAGTTCCTGGTTGGCCAGGGTCAGGGAGTCGGTCAGCACGGCGGTGTTGGCCTGCAAGCGCTCGTCCAGGCGCGAGGTCACCAGCGCGATGATCAACACCGCGAGGCTGGTGACCAGCACCAGGTTGTCCAGGCCCTTGCCGCTTAGCCCGCTCAGCGCCGCCCCGCAAAAACTGCCATCGGCAAAACGCGCCGCCGCCATGCCGGTGTAATGCATGCCCACAATCGCCACCCCCATCACCAACGCCGCCCCGGCCCGGGCCAGGCGTACGTGGGGCGTCTTGCGCCGCAGGTGAAAAGCGATCCACAACGCCGCCGCCGATGCGACGACGGCGATCAGTAACGACGCGCTGAACAGCGCGGGGCCGTAGTCGATACCCGGCGTCATGCGCAGGGCCGCCATGCCGGTGTAGTGCATGGCGCTGATACCCGCGCCCATCACCAACGCGCCAAAGGCCAATTGCCAGGCGGGCAAGCGAGGCTGGCTGACCAGCCACAGGGCGAACCCGCTGGACAGCACGGCGATCAGCAAGGACAAGGCCGTGATGCCAACGTCGTAACCCATGGCGATGGGCAAGCGAAACGCGAGCATGCCGATAAAGTGCATCGACCATACCCCCACGCCCATGGCCAACGCGCCGCCGGCCATCCACAGGTGCACGGCGCGGCCTTTGGCTGTGGCAATGCGGCCGGTCAGGTCCAGTGCGGTGTAGGACGCCAGAATGGCGACAAACAAGGAGATCACGACCAAGGCGGGGGAATAACTACCGATCAGCATCGAACTTCTCTTGGCAGCGGAGCAGGCAGGCTCCGTGGGGAAAAGTGGCCGATTGTAGCGAGAATAATTCTCGCGTACCGGAAATATTATTAAAAGGCCACTAGCGGCAATTTGGCGTCATCTGCCTGACGCGCAGCCGGTGCTTAGAGGGCCTGCCGCGCCGCCCGGCGCGGGGCAAGCCCGCTCACTGCAACGCTTGGGTCTGGCCGTCCCAGCCACCGCCCAGCGCGGCGATCAGCTGAACACTGGCCACCAGCCGGGTTTGCATCAGGGTCAGCACGGTGCGCTCGTTGCTCAAGGCCGTGGCCTGAGTGGTGACGACGTCCAGGTAGGCAATCAACCCGGCCTTGTACTGGTTCTCGGTGAGGCGCCGGGACTCGCGGGCAGCCTCCAGGGCGGCATTGCTGACCACCGCTTCGTCCTCCAGCACCTTGAGCTGGACCATGTAGTTTTCCACTTCGCGGAACCCGTCGAGCACGGTCTGGCGGTACTTGGCCACGGTTTCGTCATAGGAGGCGATGCTGCGGTCGACTTCCGCCGAGCGCTGGCCGCCGTCGAACAGGGTCATGGCCAGTTTGGGGCCTACCGACCAGAAGCGGTTGGGCAAGCTGATCCATTGGGCGTAGGTGCTGCTGGAATAGCCGCCCGCCAGGCTCAGGGTCAGGTCCGGGTAGTAGGCGGCCTTGGCCACGCCGATATTGGCATTGGCGGCGATTACTGCCCGTTCTGCCGAGGCCACGTCGGGACGGCGTTCCAGCAGCTGCGAGGGCAAGCCCACCGGGATCTGTGGCAGGGCCGGGATGTCCTGGGTCACCGCCAGCGAGAAGTTGGCGGGCGGCAGGCCGATGAGCACGGCGATCGCGTTTTCCAGCTGCGCGCGCTGCCAGATCAGGTCGACCATGCTCGCTTCGGTGCTTTTAAGCTGGGTTTGGGCCTGGGCGATGGCCGCTTTGTCCGACACCCCGGCGCGGTATTGGTTTTCGGTCACTTGCAGGGAGCGCTGGTAGGCCGCGATGGTGGCTTGCAGCAGGCGGGTCTGCTCGTCCATCACGCGCAATTGCAGGTAGTTCTGCACCAGTTCCGACTGCTGGCTCAGGCGCATGGCTGCCAGGTCAGCGGCGCTGGCTTGGGCGCTGGCGTCGTTGGCCTCAAGCCCCCGGCGCAGCTTGCCCCAGATATCCGGCTCCCAGCTCACGCCCAATTGGGTGTTGAGGGTGTCGCGGATACCGCTGCTGGAACTGCTCAGGCTGGCGTTACTGCTGCCGGTGCCTTGGCTGGCGCGGGTTTTCCCGGCGCTGAAGTCGACGGTGGGAAAGAACGCACCACGGGCATTGCGCACCAAGGCCTGGGCCTGGCGGTAACGGGCTTCGGCCTGGGCCACCGACTGGTTGGCGTTGTTGAGTGTCGCGACCAGTTCGTTGAGCTGCTTGTCGCCGTACAGCTCCCACCACGCGCCGCGCGCCAGGGCGTCACTGGGCGTCGCCTGGCGCCAGCCCTGGGCTTCCTTGTACTGGGCAGGCTCGCTCACGGGCGGGCGCTGGTAATCCGGGCCAACGGCGCAGGCACTGAGCAGCGCTGCGCACAAGGCCAGGCTCACAAGCCTGGAACCCCGGGCCAGGGCCAATCGCTGGACAGTCGGGAACGTTGAGTCGGTCATAGCGCAGTGTCCAAGGCAGCATCGGTACGCACCCCACGCCAATCGTTGAAACGATGGCGCAGGCGGTCCAGGTAAAGGTAAACCACAGGCGTGGTGTAAAGGGTCAGGATCTGGCTGACCACCAGCCCGCCAATAATCGTCAGGCCCAGCGGCTGGCGCATTTCCGCGCCTTCGGCGCTGCTGAGCAGCAACGGCACGGCGCCGAGAATGGCCGCCAGGGTGGTCATCAGGATCGGCCTGAGCCGCAACAGGCAGGCACTGCGAATCGACTCCAGCGGGGTCATGCCGTCCTGGCGCTCCAGTTGCAGCGCCAGGTCGATCATCAGGATCGCGTTTTTCTTCACCACACCGATCAGCAAGAACAGCCCCAGCAACGAGATCAGGCTGAACTCGCCCCCCAGCAAGTAGATCGACAACAGCGCGCCCACGCCCGCCGACGGCAGGGTCGACAGGATGGTCAGCGGGTGAATGTAGCTTTCGTACAAAATGCCCAGCACCAGGTACACCGCCACCAACGCGCCCAGAATCATGAACGGCTGGCCTTTTTGGGTGGCCGCAAACGCATCCGCCGTGCCGGCCATCTTGGCGATCACGTCTTCGGGCAACCCGACTTTGGCAAGCGCCCGCTCGATAGCGGCCGTGCCCTGCTCCACCGTCACGCCGGGTGCCATGTCAAAGGCAATGCTTTCCGAGGCGAACTGGCCCTCGTGGCTGACCCGGTCGTTGGCCAGGCTGTTTTCATAATGGGCAATGGTCGACAACGGCACCCGCGCGCCCGTGGACGTGATCACCTGTACCTGGTTCAAGGTGATCGGGTCCTGGGCGTATTTCGGGTTGACCTCCATCACCACCTGATACTGGTTGAGGCTGTCGTAAATCGTCGAGATCTGGCGCTGGCTGTAGGCGTTGTTGAGCACCGCGGTGACCATGCTCATGTCGATGCCCAGGCGCTTGGCCTGATCACGGTCCACCACCAGCGTGACCTGCGCCGCACCTCGGCCTTCGCGGGCGTCGATGGCGGTCAGTTCCGGCAGCGCGCGAAACGCGGCGACGACTTTCGGGTACCACAGGCGCAGGGCCGCCAGGTCGCCGCTTTGCAGGATGTAGGAGTACTGGGCGCTGGTCTGGTCACGGCTGCCGCCAAATTGCAGGTCCTGGTCGGCCATCAGGAACAAGCGCCCGCCCGGCACCAGCGGCACGTCCTTGCGCAACCGCTCGATCACGCCCTGGGCAGACAGCTTGCGCTCGCTGATGGGCTTGAGCCGCACCAGCATCACCGCGTTGTTAGTGCCGTTGTTGCCGCCAATAAAACCGGCCACGCTGAGCACCGCAGGGTCTTTGAGGATGGCTTGGCGGAAGGTTTCCATCTTCGGTTGCATCACGCCAAACGACAGCCCGTCGTCGCCGCGCACAAAGCCGATCAATTGCCCGGTGTCTTGCTGGGGCATGAACGTCTTGGGCACCACCACGTACAGCGCGACGTTCACGCCAATGGTCACGAACAGGCTGAGCAAGGTCAGGCGCTTGTGCCGCAGCACCCAGTCCAGGCTGCTGGCATACACGCCCACCATGCGGTCATGGGCCTTCTGGCTCCAGCGTTGCAAGCCGGTTTCCTGGCCTTTGACATGCGGCTTGAGCCAGCGCGCGCAGAGCATCGGGGTGAGGGTGAGGGAGACGACCAACGACACAATGATCGACGCCGCCAGGGTGATGGAAAACTCGCGAAACAGGCTGGTGACAATCCCGCCCATGAACAGGATGGACAGGAACACCGCCACCAGCGAGACGTTCATCGACAGCAAGGTAAACCCCACCTCCTTGGCGCCCAGGTACGCAGCTTTCATCGGCGGCACGCCTTCATCAATATGCCGCGAGATGTTCTCCAGCACCACGATGGCATCGTCCACCACCAGGCCGGTGGCCAGGATCAACGCCATCAGCGACAGGTTGTTCAGGGAGAACCCGAACAGGTACATCACCGCAAACGTGCCCAACAGCGACACCGGCACCGCCAGGGTCGGGATAAGCGAGGCGCGAAAGTTGCCCAGAAACAGGTACACCACCAGGATCACCAGCGCCACGGCGATCAGCAGGGTCATCTCGGCCTCGTGCAAGGTGGCGGTGATCACCGGCGAACGGTCCATGGCCAGGCTCAGCTTGACGCTGGACGGCAGCAGCGACTGCAAGGCCGGCAGCTGTGCCTTGATCTGCTTGACCGTCTCGATGATGTTGGCGCCGGACTGGCGGTTGATCACCAGCAACACCGCCGAGTCGTTGTTGAAAAAGCCACTGTTGTAGCGGTCTTCCACGCCGTCGCTGATCTTGGCCACGTCGCCCAGGCGCAGGGCCGCGCCGTTCTGGTAGCGAATCAGCAGCGGCTCGTAGTCCTTGGCGCTTTCCAACTGGTCGTTGGCCTGGATCTGCCAGTTGCGCTGGCTGTCTTCCAGCGACCCCTTGGGCCGGCGCACGTTGGCATTGGCGATGGTGTTACGCACATCGTCCAGGGCCACGCCGTACTGGTCCAGGGCCTTGGGCTCCAGTTCGATGCGCACCGCTGGCAGGGAACTGCCGCCGATCTGCACCTCGCCCACGCCCGGCACCTGGGACAGGCTCTGGGACAAGATGGTCGAGGCCAAATCGTACAACTGCCCCTTGGCCAGCACGTCCGAGGTCAACGTGAGCACCATGACCGGGGCCTGGGACGGGTTGATCTTCTTGTACGTGGGCATGCTGCGCATGCCGCTGGGCAGCAAATTGCGCGAGGCATTGATGGCCGCCTGCACTTCGCGGGCGGCGCCGTTGATGTCTTTGTTGGAATCGAACGCCAAAATCACCCGGGTCGAACCCTGGCTGGACGAACTGCTCATGGTGGTCACGCCGGAAATCGCGCCAAAGGAGCGCTCCAGCGGCGTGGCCACGGTGGACGCCATCACCTCGGGGCTCGCGCCCGGCAGGTTGGCCGACACCACGATCACCGGGAAGTCGATCTGCGGCAGCGGCGACACCGGCAACAAGTTGAAGCTCACGCCGCCCAGCAGCAGGATGGCCAGGCTGAGCAGCATCGTAGCTACCGGCCGGCGAATGAACGGTCCGGACAGGTTCATGATTCCACCGGCTCCAGGCGCTCGGGAGTCTTGCGCCAGCGGCGACCCAGTCGGTCGAAATACAGGTAGATGACCGGCGTGGTGAACAACGTCAACACCTGGCTCACCAGCAAGCCACCCACCATCACCAGGCCCAACGGCTGGCGCAACTCGGCGCCGGAGCCGGTGGCGAACATCAATGGCACCGCGCCAAACAGCGCCGCCAGGGTGGTCATCAGAATCGGCCGGAAGCGCAGCAGCGCTGCCTGGTAGATCGCGGTTTGCGGGTCCAGGCCCTGGTTGCGCTCGGCGTCGAGGGCGAAGTCGATCATCATGATTGCGTTTTTCTTCACGATGCCGATCAGCAAGATGATGCCGATGATCGCGATCATGCCCAGGTCATTGCCGCTGAGCAGCAACGCCAGCAACGCCCCCACCGCCGCCGATGGCAAGGTGGACAGGATGGTGATCGGGTGAATGTAGCTCTCGTACAGCACGCCCAGCACGATGTACATGGTCACCACCGCCGCCAGAATCAACAGCAAGGTGCTCGAAAGCGAGGCCTCGAACGCCTGGGCCGCGCCCTGGAACTCGGTCTGCACGCCAATCGGCATGCCGATGTCCTTCTGGGTCTGGTTGATCAGCTCAACGCCCTTGCCCAGCGCCACCCCGGGAGCCAGGTTGAACGACATCATCACCGCCGGGAACTGGCCGATGTGGGCGATCGCCAGCTGCGCCTGGCGCTGCTCCACGTGGGCCAGGCTCGACAACCGGACCTGACCGCCGCTGGTGGTTTTCACGTGGATCTGGTTCAGCGCGTCAGGCCCCAGGGTTTCGGCGGACTGGGCCTGCAACACCACGCGGTACTGGCTGGCCTGGGTGTAGATGGTCGAAATCTGGCGCTGGCCGAAGGCGTCATACAGCGCATCGGTGATGGTCGACACCGACACGCCAAGGCGCGAGGCCGCGTCGCGGTCGATCACCAGGAACACTTGCAGGCCCTTGTCCTGCAGGTCGCTGGCCACGTCGGTCAGTTCGGGCAATTGCCGCAAGGCCTGCACCAGTTTGTCGCTCCACAAAGCGAGCAATTCGGCGTCGGGCGACGACATGCTGAACTGGTACTGGGTGCGGCTGACGCGGTCTTCAATGGTGAGGTCCTGCACCGGCTGCATGAACAGGCGGATGCCCACCAGCTTGTCCAGCTGGGGCTGCAAACGCGTGATGATCTGCGCGGCGCTCTGGCTGCGCTGGTTATGCGGCTTGAGGTTGATCAGCAGGCGGCCACTGTTGAGAGTGGCGTTATCGCCGTCCACACCGATATAGGACGACAGGCTCTCCACCGCCGGGTCTTGCAGAATGATCGTGGCCAGTTCCTGCTGGCGCTGGCTCATGGCGGCAAACGAAATCGACTGCGGCGCTTCGGAAATGCCCTGGATCACGCCGGTGTCCTGCACCGGGAAAAACCCCTTGGGCACCACCAGGTACAGCACCACGGTCAGCGCCAGCGTGGCGACGGCCACCAGCAGGGTCAGCGGCTGGTGCTTGAGCACCCACTGCAATTTGCGCCCGTAGGCTTCAACCAGCCAGTCGATCCAGGCGCCGCTGGCCTTATAGAAACGGCCCTGCTCGGCTTCCTTGGGTTCGCGCTTGAGCAGCCGTGCGCACATCATCGGCGTAAGGGTGAGGGACACCACCAGCGAAATCAGGATGGCCACGGCCAGGGTGATGGCGAATTCGCGGAACAACCGCCCGACCACGTCGGCCATGAACAGCAGCGGGATCAGCACCGCGATCAGCGACAGGGTCAGCGACACCAGGGTGAAGCCGATCTGCTTGGCGCCCTTGAGCGCTGCCGCCAGGGGTGTTTCGCCTTCTTCGATATAACGGGAAATGTTCTCCAGCATCACGATGGCATCGTCCACCACAAAACCGGTGGCGATGGTCAGGGCCATCAGTGTCAGGTTGTTGATGGAAAAACCCGACAGGTACATCACGCCAAAGGTGCCGATCAGCGACAGCGGCACGGCAACGGACGGAATAATCGTGGCGCTGAAGCGGCGCAGGAACAGGAACGTGACCATCACCACCAAGGCAATGGCGATCAGCAGCTCGTGTTGCACGTCCCGCACCGACGCGCGGATGGTCTGGGTGCGGTCGGTGAGCACCACCACGTCCAGGCCCGCTGGCAGGTTGTCGGTGATGCTGGGCAGCAGCGCCTTGATGCGGTCCACCACCTCGATCACGTTGGCCCCGGGCTGGCGCTGGATATTGAGCAGCACCGCCTGGTTTTCATTGGCCCAGGCCGCCAGGCGTTCGTTTTCGGCCCCGTCGACGATCTGCGCCACGTCCTTGAGCCGCAAGGGCGCGCCGTTGTTGTAGGCCAGGATCAGCTCGGCGTATTCCTTGGGTGACACCAACTGGTCGTTGGCATCGAGCATTGACACGCGCGTGGGGCCGTCGAAATTGCCCTTGGGCTGGTTGACGTTGGACGCGGCGATCAGCGTGCGCACATCCGACAGGTTCAAGCCATTGGCCGCCAGGGCCTCGGGGTTGACCTTGATGCGCACGGCCTGGCGCTGTCCACCGGCGATGCTGACCATGCCCACGCCGCTGATCTGCGCGATCTTTTGCGCCATGCGCGTGTCGACCAGGTCATTGAGCTTGGGCAGCAACATGGTTTTGGAGGTGATGGCCAGGGTCAACACCGGGGTGTCCGCCGGGTTGACCTTGTTGTACACCGGCGGTGCCGGCAAATCCTTGGGCAACAGGTTGGTGGCCGCGTTGATCGCGGCCTGCACCTGCTGCTCGGCGACGTCCATGTTGATGTAGAGGTTAAACCGCAGGGTGAGCACCGACGCCCCGCCGGAGCTGGTGGAGGCCATCTGGGTAAGGCCGGGCATTTGCCCGAACTGGCGCTCCAGCGGAGCCGTCACCGCGCTGGTCATTACGTCCGGGCTGGCGCCGGGGTACAGGGTCATGACCCGGATGGTCGGGTAATCCACCTGGGGCAAGGCCGACACCGGCAACAAGCGGTAGGCAATGGCCCCGGCCAACACGATGGCCAACATGGTCAGCGTGGTGGCGACCGGGCGCAGGATGAACAGCCGCGAGAGGTTCATGCGCCGCCCTTTTGCGCCTTGCCAGCTTGCGCCGGCCCTTGCGGGGTCTTGGCGGCCGGTTGGCCTTGCAGGTGTTCGGTCGGCGTGGTGAGCACTTCGCTGCTGTCGTTGACCACCTCGACGTCGGTGCCGTCCTTGAGGCGGTCGGTGCCCTCCAGCACCACGCGGTCGCCAGCGACCAGGCCCTGGGTGACCACGGTATTGTCGCCGTCGCTGTCGCCCACCACCAGCGGGCGCATCTTGACCTTCTTGTCGCCGTCCAGGGCGTAGACGAACGTGCCGTTGTTACCGAACTGGATCGCCGCCGAAGGCACCAGCACCACGTTGTGCAGGGTGTCGGCCAACAGGTGCACGTTGACGAACTGGTTGGGGAACAGCGCCTGGTCCTTGTTATCGAAGCGTGCCTTGAATTTGAGGGTGCCGGTGGTCACGTCGATCTGGTTGTCCAGGCTCTGCAACACGCCGCTGGCTTGTTGCTTCACGTCACCGCGGTCCCAGGCCTCGACCGGCAGCGTGTTGCCCGCGTGGTAGCGGGTCAGCACCGTGTCCAGGGTGCTTTCCGGCAGGGTAAAGGCCACGCTGATCGGTTGGGTCTGGGTGATCACCGCCAGCGCGGTGGTGTCGTTGGCCGCCACCAGGTTGCCCACGTCCAGCTGGCGCAGGCCGACACGCCCACTGATGGGCGCACGAATCTTGGTGAATTCCAGGTTGAGCTTGGCGTCATCCACAGCGCCCTGGTTGGTCTTGACCGTGCCCTGGTACTGCAAGACCAGCGCTTCGGCGGTGTCCAGGGTCTGCTTGGCGATGCTGTCCTGGGCGTACAGGTCGCGGTAACGCTGCACATCGACCTGGGCGTTTTTCAGCTGCGCCTGGTTTTGCAGCAAGGTGCCCTGGGCCTGGAGCAAGGCGTTCTGGTAACTGCGCGGGTCGATTTCGGCGAGCAGATCGCCCGCCTTGACGGTCTGCCCTTCCTCGAAGGCAATCCTGACCAGTTCACCTGCCACCCGGCTGCGCACATTAATGGTGTTTAACGCCGTCACCGTGCCCAGTGCCTTGTAGTACACCGGGAACTCACCGAGCACCGCAGGCGCCACGCGCACCGGTACAGGGCCGGTGGAGCCACCAAAGCCCGGGCGCATCATCCCCGACTTGCCAGCATGCCCGGCCGGTTTCTGGGCGGCCCCTTCTTTATGGTTGCCGGGCCAGAACTTCCAGCACAGGGCGGCAATAACCAACAGCACGAGCAGGGCGAGCAGCCAGCGACGGGAACGACGGGGGGTGGATTGCATGGAGTGATCAACCATTGGGCGCGATAGCTTCTTTTTGAGGACGCTGAAAGATAAGCACTGGGGCCATTTAAGAAAAGCGCATTTACCGGCTATTTACCTTCGCCTTACAACTTTTAACGTCTGGCGACATGACATTGAGTGTCAGCGCTAAACCGCTGACGCCTAAATAAAAACGGCCTGGACTAGGCCAGGCCGCAATCTTGCATCAGGTGTATTACTGCAACGCTACAGTAATGCTCCGAAACAGTTACTTCAAAACAGCCAGGGCTGCCTCGTAGTTCGGCTCTTGGCCGATTTCACTGACCAGTTCGCTGTGCAGCACGGTGTCGTTTTCATCCAGCACCACCACGGCGCGGGCGGTCAGGCCCTTGAGCGGGCCTTCGGCGATGGCCACACCGTAGTTCTCCAGGAACTCGGCAAAACGGAAGGTGGACAGGTTTTTCACGTTTTCCAGGCCTTCGGCGCCGCAGAAGCGCGCTTGGGCGAACGGCAGGTCGGCGGAAATGCACAACACCACGGCGTTGTTCAGATCATTTGCCTGGGCGTTGAACTTGCGTACCGACGTGGCGCAGGTCGGGGTATCGACGCTTGGGAAGATGTTCAGCACTTTGCGCTTGCCCGCGAAGGTGGACAGGGTCGCGTCGGACAAATCGCCAGCCACCAGGGTGAAGGCCGGAGCCTTGGCGCCCGCTTGCGGCAATTGGCCTTTAACCTGGATCGGGTTGCCGCGATGGGTAACTTGAGCCATGAACGTAATCCTTATGCTTGGGTTGAATGAAACAAATTCGAGAGGCCGAAGTTAACCACAAACCGCCGGGCGGCACCTACGCCCGATTATGGTTTAATTGCGCGCTTTTCCCGCCCTGCAAGGAACCCGTTGTTGATGAATGCGCCTGCCACTCACGTCCTGGTCATCGGTTATGTCTGGCCGGAGCCGCGCTCCTCTGCTGCGGGCGGGCACATGATGCAGATCCTGCAAAGCTTTCTCGACCAAGGGTGGCGCGTCACCTTCAGCAGCCCGGCCGCCGCTGGGGAACACAAGGCAGACTTGCCCGCGCTGGGCATCGCCGAGCAGGCCATCGAGCTGAATAACAGCAGTTTTGACGATTTTGTCCGCCAACTGGCCCCCGATATCGTGCTGTTCGACCGCTTCATGATGGAAGAACAGTTCGGCTGGCGCGTGGAGCAACACTGCCCCGACGCCTTGCGCGTACTGGAAACATCCGACCTGCAAAGCTTGCGGGATGCGCGCCAGCAACGCCTTAGAGATCACCTCAAAAATCATCCTCAAGCTGATGACTTTAAAGAAATTTTTTTTGAAGACCCAAGCACAGAGTTCCACCTGATGGCCGACACCGACCTGGCCAAGCGCGAGATCGCGGCGATTTACCGCTGCGACATCAGCCTGGTGATCTCGGACGTGGAAATCCGCCTGCTCACCGACCACTTCAAGGTGCCCGCCGCCCTGCTCCACTGGTGCCCGCTGATGGTGGCACCGCCCACCGCCGCCTTTGCGCCGTTTGAAGAGCGCGCGCACTTGCTCAGCATCGGTAACTTTCGCCACGCACCGAACTGGGACGCGGTGCTCTGGATGAAAAACAGCGTCTGGCCGCTGATTCGCCAACAACTGCCCGGGGTTCAACTGCACGTGTATGGCGCCTACACACCGCCCAAGGCCACCGCGCTGCACAACCCGGCGCAGGGGTTTCATGTGATGAACTGGGCCGAGGACGCCCTGCAGGTGATGAGCCAGGCGCGCCTGTGCCTGGCGCCCCTGCGTTTTGGCGCCGGGATCAAGGGCAAACTGGCCGACGCCATGCTGTGCGGCACCCCCAATATCACCACGCCCATCGGCGCCGAAGGCATGGGGGACGATCAGCCGTGGCCGGGCGCTATCGAACACAGCGCCACGGCCCTGGCGGCGGCCGCCGTGGCGCTGTACCAGGACCGCGAACGCTGGACCCAGGCCCAGGAACAGGGCCGGCAACTGCTGGCCCGGCGTTACGCATATGCTGTTCACGGCCCCGCTCTGGTGGCCCGCCTGGCGCAATGCCGCGCGGCACTTGCCGAACACCGGCGCGCCAACTTTACCGGCAGCATGTTGCGCCATCACCTGCACAAAAGTACCCAGTACATGGCCCAGTGGATCGAGGCTAAAAACCGCCCGCGCTAAACACCGGCGCTGGCGAGGTCGCGCGCAAGGGGGCATTATCGACAACGCGCCCCCCCACAATAAAGCGACTGCAGCATGACCCGAGCAGCGAGAATCACCGATCCGTCCTACGAGTTGATGGACGATCACAACGGCCTGTCCATCATCTATCGCCAGCATGGTTTCCCCTGCCCCCTGGTGCGCTGGCATTTCCACAAGGAATACGAGCTGCACCTGATCATTGCCAGCTCCGGCAAGGTGTTCGTCGGTGACTACATCGGCAATTTCTACCCCGAAAGCCTGTTTCTCACCGGCCCCAACCTGCCCCACAACTGGATCAGCCAGGTGGCCGAGGACGAGGTGGTGCCCAAGCGCGACATGCTGGTCAACTTCACCGACGAGTTGCTGGAAAACGGCAGCCACATCTTCACCGAACTCAAAAGCCTCACACCGCTGCTGGAACGGGCGCAATACGGCATCGAGTTTCGCTGCAAACGCACCATCGCCCAGGCCATCACCCTGATGCAGCGCATCGAGGACACCAAAGGCATGGCGCGCCTGGGGCACTTTTTTATCCTGCTCGAGGCCTTGAGTGCCTGCGAGGACTACCAACTGCTCTCGGACGCCAACACCCCGCAATTGGCCGATGAGCACAATATCGACCGCACCAACCGGGCGGTGGACTACATTTTTGCCCACTACGCACGGGAGCTGTCGCTGGAGGAGGTCGCGGAATACCTGGGGATGAAGCCCACGTACTTCTCCCGGGTGTTCAAGCAGGCGACCGGGCGCACCTTCATCGAATTCGTCAACCGGCTGCGCATCAGCAAGTCCTGCGAACTGCTGGCCGACGGTGACAAGGCCGTGACCGATGTGTGCTTTGAGTCCGGTTTCAACAATATTTCCAACTTCAACCGCAGGTTCCAGCAGCTCAAGGGCATGACCCCTTCCCACTACCGACGCCTGGCCGTGCAGCGGTTGACCGAACAGAACCTTGCTTAATCATTTCAGCTTGTTTCGAGCGAGTGCAAAAAAGTATCAGCAAAAGTGCTCCCAAGGATTTGTCACAAGTCCATTTGAAGGCTGTAATCAACGCACACTCTCCCGGCTGTCGTGGGAGACACAACAACAATAACTGTCCTTCTGCAGCCCTTGGGCGCAGAAATGGAGTGCGCGATGAAGTTCACAGCAAAAGCTCTGCTTGCCTGTACCTGCATGACCCTCAGCGCCGTCAGTCTTGGCGCGCAAACACTGACCATTGCCACCGTCAACAACAGCGACATGATCCGCATGCAAAAGCTCTCGAAAACCTTCGAGACCGAGCACCCGCAGATCAAGTTGAACTGGGTGGTGCTTGAAGAAAACGTCCTGCGTCAACGCCTCACCACCGACATCGCCACCCAGGGCGGCCAGTTCGACGTGTTGACCATCGGCATGTACGAAGCTGCACTCTGGGGCGCCAAGGGTTGGCTGGAACCGATGAAAGATCTGCCAGCGTCCTACGACCTGGAAGACGTTTTCCCTTCGGTACGTGACGGCCTTTCCGTCAAGGGCTCGTTGTACGCCCTGCCGTTCTACGCCGAAAGCTCCATCACCTATTACCGCACCGACCTGTTCAAGGACGCCGGCCTGACCATGCCGGAACACCCCACCTGGACACAGATCGGCGAGTTCGCCGAAAAGCTCACTAACAAGGACAAGGAACAGTACGGCCTGTGCCTGCGCGGCAAAGCCGGTTGGGGCGAGAACATGGCGCTGATTACCACCCTGGCCAACGGCTACGGGGCGCGCTGGTTCGATGAAAAATGGCAGCCTGAATTCACCGGCCCCGAGTGGAAAGGCGCGCTGAACTTCTACGTCGACAACCTGAAAAAATCCGGCCCGCCGGGTGCGTCCAGCAATGGCTTCAACGAAAACCTGGCGCTGTTCAACAGCGGCAAGTGCGCGATCTGGGTCGACGCCAGCGTCGCCGGCTCGTTTGTCACCGACAAGTCCCAGAGCAAGGTGGCGGACAGCGTCGGCTTCACGTTCGCGCCGCACCAGAGCACTGACAAAGGCACCTCGTGGCTGTACTCGTGGTCGCTGGCGATCCCGACCAGCTCCAAGGCCAAGGACGCCGCCAAGGTGTTCACCACCTGGGCCACGTCCAAGGAATACAGCCAACTGGTGGCCAAGACCGACGGTATCGCCAACGTCCCACCGGGCACGCGCACATCGACCTACAGCGAGGCGTACATGAGCGCCGCGCCGTTTGCCAAGGTGACGCTAGAGTCGCTGAAAGTGGCCGACCCCAAGAACCCGTCGGCCAAGCCGGTGCCCTATGTCGGCATTCAGTTGGTGACCATCCCCGAGTTCCAGGCGATTGGCACCCAGGTGGGCAAGTTCTTCTCGGGCGCATTGACCGGCCAGACCTCGGTTGACGATGCCCTCAAGCAGGCACAGACCACCACTGAACGCGAAATGAAGCGCGCCGGTTATCCCAAGTAACCCGGGCTTGCCCCACTAGACACCGGAGTGAGCGTGCCCGCGCGGGTGGTGTGACAGACACACCGCCCGTGCAGGAGAGCCCGCCCCACCGTTGCCCGCGCTTTGCCCCTAGCTCTGCATGTACCTGACTGGTCCTGATCCCATGAATACCACCCCTGCCCAAGTGCAAACCGCCACGCCGGACAAGGCGCGCAAAAGCCGCCTGATCAACCCCGGCTGGTTTCTCGTCAGCCCCTCGGTGGCCCTGTTGCTGCTGTGGATGATCGTGCCGCTGGGCATGACCCTGTACTTTTCGCTGATTCGCTACAACCTGCTCTACCCCGGCGAAAACGAATTCGTCGGCCTGGACAACTTCACCTACTTCATCACCGACTCGGGCTTTTTGCCCGGCGCCGGTAACACCCTGTTGCTGGTGGGCAGCGTGTTGCTGATCAGCGTGGTGCTGGGCGTGCTCATCAGCGCCCTGCTGGAAGCCAGCGAGTTTTTCGGTCGCGGGATGGTGCGGGTGTTGCTGATTTCGCCGTTCTTCATCATGCCCACCGTCGGTGCGCTGATCTGGAAGAACCTGATTTTCCACCCGGTGTCCGGGATTCTCGCCGCCGTGTGGAAGCTGTTCGGGGCCCAGCCGGTGGACTGGCTGGCGCATTACCCGCTGCTGTCGATCATCATCATTGTGTCGTGGCAGTGGCTACCCTTCGCCATCCTGATCCTGATGACCGCCATGCAGTCCCTCGACCAGGAACAAAAGGAAGCCGCGCGCCTGGACGGTGCCGGTGCCCTGGCGATCTTCTGGCACCTGACCCTGCCCCACCTGGCGCGTCCCATCGCCGTGGTGGTGATGATCGAGACGATCTTTTTGCTCTCGGTGTTCGCTGAAATCTTCACCACCACCAACGGTGGCCCCGGCTACGCGTCCACCAACCTCGCCTACCTGATCTACAACCAGGCGCTGGTGCAGTTCGACGTGGGCATGGCCTCGGCCGGCGGCTTGATTGCCGTGGTCATCGCCAACATCGCCGCGATCATCCTGGTGCGGATGCTCGGCAAAAATTTGACTGACAAGCCTTAAGGTGCGCGCCATGACTCTTCAACAATCCCGCCGCCTGCAAAGCCTGCTGCTCGGCACCCTGGCCTGGGCCATCGCCATCCTGATCTTCTTCCCGATCTTCTGGATGGTGCTGACCAGCTTCAAAACCGAAATCGACGCGTTTGCCACCCCGCCGCAGTTCATCTTCACGCCGACGCTGGAGAACTACCTGCACATCAACGAGCGCAGCAACTATTTCAGCTACGCCTGGAACTCGGTGGTGATTTCCTTCAGCGCCACCGCCCTTTGCCTGCTGATTGCGGTGCCGGCGGCCTACTCCATGGCGTTTTATGAAACCCAACGCACCAAAGGCACGCTGCTGTGGATGCTCTCCACCAAGATGCTGCCGCCGGTGGGCGTGCTGATGCCGATCTACCTGCTGGCCAAGACCTTTGGCCTGCTGGACACGCGCATCGCGCTGATCATCATCTACACGCTGATCAACCTGCCGATCGTGGTCTGGATGGTGTACACCTACTTCAAGGACATCCCCAAAGACATCCTTGAAGCCGCCCGCCTGGACGGCGCCACCCTGGCGCAGGAAATGATCCGCGTGCTGCTGCCCATCGCCAAAGGCGGCCTGGCGTCCACGGTGTTGCTGTCGCTGATCCTGTGCTGGAACGAGGCGTTCTGGTCACTCAACCTGACCTCGTCGAATGCCGCCCCCTTAACTGCCCTGATCGCGTCCTACTCCAGCCCCGAAGGGTTGTTCTGGGCCAAATTGTCTGCCGTCTCGACCCTGGCCTGCGCGCCGATCCTGATCTTTGGCTGGATCAGCCAGAAACAGCTGGTGCGCGGCCTGTCCTTCGGCGCCGTGAAGTAACGGCTTCTTATAAAAATTTCAAAACGGAGGCCCGTCATGGCCAACCTGAAAATCAAGAATCTTAAAAAAGGCTTCGAAGGCTTCTCCATCATCAAGGGCATCGACCTTGAAGTGAACGACAAGGAATTCGTGGTCTTCGTCGGCCCGTCCGGCTGCGGCAAGTCCACCCTGCTGCGCCTGATTGCCGGGCTTGAAGAAGTCACCGAGGGCACCATCGAACTCGATGGCCGCGACATCACCGAAGTGACCCCGGCCAAGCGCGACCTGGCGATGGTGTTCCAGACCTACGCCCTGTACCCGCACATGAGCGTGCGCAAGAACATGTCGTTCGCCCTGGACCTGGCCGGTGTCGACAAAAAAGTCGTCGACAGCAAGGTGAGCGAGGCGGCGCGCATCCTGGAGCTGGGCCCGTTGCTGGAGCGCAAGCCCAAACAGCTTTCGGGCGGTCAGCGCCAGCGCGTGGCCATTGGCCGGGCCATTGTGCGCAACCCCAAGATCTTCCTGTTCGATGAACCGCTGTCCAACCTCGATGCCGCCCTGCGCGTGCAGATGCGCCTGGAACTGGCGCGCCTGCACAAAGAGCTGCAGGCCACCATGATCTACGTAACCCACGACCAGGTCGAAGCCATGACCCTGGCCGACAAAGTCGTGGTGCTCAACAGCGGGCGCATCGAGCAGGTCGGCTCGCCGCTGGAGCTGTACCACCACCCGGTCAACCTGTTTGTGGCGGGGTTTCTGGGCACGCCGAAAATGGGCTTTCTCAAAGGCAAAGTCACCCGCGTGGACGGCCAGGGCACCGAAGTGCAACTGGACGCTGGCACCCGCATCAACCTGCCGCAAAGCGGCGCAAACCTGAGCGTGGGCAGCGCGGTGACGCTGGGCATTCGCCCTGAGCACCTGGAAATCGCCGTGCCAGGGCAGACCACCCTGACCGTCACCGCCGACGTCGGCGAACGCCTGGGCAGCGACACCTTCTGCCACGTACGCACCGCGTCCGGCGAGCCGTTGACCATGCGGATCCGCGGCGACCTGGCCAGCCAGTACGGCGAAACCCTGAACCTGCACCTGGACCCGGCCCACTGCCACCTGTTCGACGCCGACGGTGTTGCCGTGGCCCGCCCACTGCGCGCTGCCGCCTGATTTTTCGAGAATTTCGCGATGAAACTGAACCAGCAAAACCTCACGCAACTGGCCCCTGAAGTGCAGTTGCCGTCCTACAAAATCAGCGACACCCGCCAGGGCATCGCCCATATTGGCGTCGGCGGTTTCCACCGGGCGCATCAGGCGTATTACACCGACGCGCTGATGAACACCGGCGTCGGCCTGGACTGGAGCATCTGCGGCGTGGGCCTGCGGGCCGAAGACCGCAAGGCCCGCGACGACCTGGCTGGCCAGGACTACCTGTTTACCCTGTATGAGCTGGGCGACACCGACGACACCCAAGTGCGCGTGATCGGCTCGATCAGCGACATGCTGCTGGCCGAAGACAGCGCCCAGGCGCTGATCGACAAACTGGCCAGCCCCCAGATTCGCATCGTCTCGCTGACCATCACCGAAGGCGGCTACTGCATCGATGACAGCAACGGCGAGTTCATGGCCCACCTGCCGCAGATCCAGCACGACCTGGCCCACCCGCACGCGCCCAAGACCGTGTTCGGTTTTATCTGCGCCGCGCTGACCCAGCGCCGCGCCGCCGGCACGCCCGCGTTCACGGTCATGTCCTGCGATAACCTGCCGCACAACGGCGCGGTGACGCGCAAGGCGCTGCTGGCGTTTGCCGCGCTGCACAATGCCGAGCTGCACGACTGGATCGCCGCGAATGTGAGCTTCCCCAACGCGATGGTCGACCGCATCACGCCCATGACCAGCACCGCCCACCGCCTGCAACTGCATGACGAACACGGCGTCGACGATGCCTGGCCGGTGGTGTGTGAACCCTTTGTGCAGTGGGTGCTGGAAGACAAGTTCGTCAACGGCCGCCCGGCGTGGGAACAGGTGGGCGTGCAGTTCACCGATGACGTCACGCCCTATGAAGAAATGAAGATCGGCCTGCTCAACGGCAGCCACCTGGCATTGACCTACCTGGGCTTTTTGAAGGGCTACCGCTTTGTGCACGACACCATGAACGACCCGGTGTTCGTGGCCTACATGCGCGCTTATATGGACCTGGACGTGACCCCCAACCTGGCGCCCGTACCGGGCATCGACCTGGCCGAATACAAGCAGACCCTGGTGGACCGCTTTTCCAACCAGGCGATTGCCGACCAACTGGAGCGGGTGTGTTCCGACGGCTCGTCGAAGTTTCCCAAGTTCACCGTGCCTACCATCAACCGTTTGATTGCCGGCGGGCGCGAAACCGAGCGCGCCGCGCTGGTCGTCGCGGCCTGGGCCCTGTACCTCAAAGGCGTGGACGAGAACGGCGTGCGCTACAGCATCCCGGACCCGCGTGCCGAGTTCTGCCAGGGGCTGGTGGCCGATGAAGCCTTGATCAGCCAGCGCCTGCTGGGCGTGGAAGAGATTTTTGGCACGGCTATTCCCAACTCCAAGGCGTTTGTGGCAGCGTTCGAGCGGTGTTACGCGAGCCTGCGCGACCATGGCGTGAGCAAAACCCTGGAAGGCTTGCTCGCCAACCTCCACTGACCACACCCTGCTGAGCGCCTGACCATGACCCGGCAAAACCTTTTCCTCGGCATCGACTGCGGCACCCAAGGCACCAAGGCCATCGTCCTGGACGCAACCAGCGGCAAGGTCCTGGGCCTGGGTGCCGCCAGTCATACGCTGATCAGCGGCGCCAATGGGCGCCGCGAACAGGACACTCAGCAATGGCTGGACGCCTTCACCGCCGCCACTCACCGCGCCTTGCAACAGGCGCGGGTGGACGGCCAGGACATTCTTGGCATCGGCGTTTCCGGCCAGCAACACGGGCTGGTGCTGCTCGATGAACACGGCCAGGTGCTGCGCCCGGCCAAGCTGTGGTGCGACACCGAAAGCAGTGCGCAAAACGAGCGCCTGTTGCAACACCTGGGCGGCGAAAGCGGCTCGCTGGAGCGCCTGGGCGTGGCCATCGCACCGGGCTACACCGTGTCCAAGTTGCTGTGGACGCGCGAAGAGCACCCGGACGTATTTGCGCGCATCGCCCACATCCTGCTGCCCCACGACTACCTGAACTACTGGCTCACCGGCCGGGCCTGCGCCGAGTATGGCGACGCGTCGGGCACCGGTTACTTCAACGTGCGCACGCGGCAATGGGACCTGGCGTTACTGCGCCACATCGACCCCGAGGGGCGCCTGGAAGCGGCGTTGCCGAGCCTGATCGGCGCCCATGACAGTGTTGGCACGGTGCTGCCCGCCATCGCCGAGCGCCTGGGCATCAACCCCAATGCCGTGGTGTCCAGCGGCGGCGGTGACAACATGATGGGCGCCATCGGCACGGGCAACATTGCCGCCGGGGTGATCACCATGAGCCTGGGGTCGTCCGGCACCGTGTATGCCTACGCCGACCAGCCCACCGTCAGCCCGCAGGCCTCGGTGGCCACCTTTTGCTCGTCCAGCGGCGGCTGGTTGCCGTTGATCTGCACCATGAACCTGACCAACGCCACCGGGGTGATCCGCGAGCTGTTCGAGCTGGACCTGGAGCAGTTCAACGCGCTGGTCGCCCAGGCCCCCATCGGCGCCGACGGGGTGAGCATGCTGCCGTTCCTCAACGGTGAACGCGTGCCCGCCCTGCCCCACGCCAGCGGCAGCCTGCACGGGCTGACCATGACCAACCTGACCCGCGCCAACCTGTGCCGCGCCGTGGTCGAAGGCACCACCTTCGGCTTGCGCTACGGGCTGGACCTGCTGCGCCAGACAGGGCTGCAAAGCCTGCATATCCGCCTGACCGGCGGCGGCTCGAAAAGCCCGGTGTGGCGCCAACTGGTGGCCGACATCATGAACACCGAAGTGGTCTGTACCGAACAAAGCGAGGCGGCGGCCCTGGGCGCGGCGATCCAGGCGGCGTGGAGCCAGTCGGGCGAGAGCCTGGCGCAGTTGTGCCAACGTTGCGTGAGTGTCGACCTGTCCAGCCGTACCTTGCCCATTGCAAGCAACGTCAATGCCTGCCAACAGGCCTATGAGCGTTATCAAGCGCTCGTGGCATCCCTTTAAGAGTGAACGAATATGTATGTGGTCTGTGGCGAAGCGCTGTTTGATTTTTTCAGTGAAGAGGACGCCAGCGGTAAGGCGTCCCAGGTGAACTACAAGGCGATTGCCGGCGGCTCGCCGTTCAACGTCGCCGTCGGGTTGCGCCGCCTGGGCATCGAGGCGGGCTTGTTCGCGGGGCTGTCCAGCGACTACTTGGGTCGCCGCCTGTTGCAAGTGCTCAAGAATGAAGGCGTGCGCGAGGATTTCCTGGTGGAATTCGCCGCGCCCACTACCCTGGCGATGGTGGCGGTGGGGGCCAACGGCTCGCCGCAATACAGCTTCCGGGGCGAAGGGTGCGCCGACCGGCAATTGGAAGCCGCGCATTTGCCCGTATTCGGTGACGAAGTGCGCGGCCTGCATTTTGGCTCGTTCTCGCTGGTGGTGCAGCCGATTGCCGACACGTTGCTGGCATTGATCCGCCGCGAAACCGGTAAACGCCTGATCAGCCTCGACCCCAACGTGCGCCTCAACCCCCAGCCCGACATCGCGCTGTGGCGCCAGCGTGTGGCCGAGCTGGTCACCCATGCCGACCTGATCAAGGTCAGCGACGAAGACCTGCACCTGCTGTACCCCGACCAGACCCCGGAAAGCGTGTTGCAAGGCTGGCTGGAGCACCGTTGCCAACTGGTGTTCCTGACCCGTGGCGGTGAAGGCGCGACCGTGTTCAGTCGCCAGCACGGCAGTTGGTCGGCGCCCGCAGTCGAGGTGGTGATGGCCGACACCGTCGGCGCCGGTGATACCTTCCAGGCGGCCTTGATCACCTGGCTCACCGAACACCAGTTGGACTCGGTCGCAGGCCTTGAACAACTGAGCCGCGACCAGATCGACGCCATGCTGCGTTTTGCGATCCGCGCCGCCGCGCTGACCTGCAGCAAGACCGGCCCCGACCTGCCCTACCGCGACCAGTTGAACTGAGCGCGGTTACTTCTCCCGCACGGCCCGTGCCACCAGCGCGCCGATCACGCCCCCCGTGATCGGCGCCAGCCAGAACACCCACAGCTGCGTGAGGTAGGCGCCCCCTGCAAACAACGCAGGCCCGGTGCTGCGGGCCGGATTGACCGAGGTATTGGTCACCGGAATGGCCACCAGGTGGATCAGCGTCACGGTCAGGCCAATCGCAATAGGGGCAAAACCTGCCGCCGCGCCGGGCGCGGTCACGCGCATCACGATAAACACCAGGAAAAAGGTGGCCACCGCTTCGACCACCAGTGCCGCCAGCAGGTTGTATTGGCCGGGGCTCAGGTCGCCGTAACCGTTGGCAGCAAAGTTGCCGCTCTGGTAATCCAACTGCCCACTGGCCACCAGCGCCAGCACCGCTGCCGCCACCGTGGCACCGGCCACCTGCGCAATGATGTATGCCAACACATCGCTGCCCGGCAAACGCCGCCCCACCCACAAACCCAGGGTCACCGCCGGGTTGAAATGCGCGCCTGAAATACCGCCCACCGCATAGGCCATGGTCAACACCGCCAAGCCGAATGCCAGCGCCACCCCGGCAAAGCCGATACCCAACTCGGGAAACGCCGCCGCCAGCATCGCGCTGCCGCAGCCACCAAAGGTCAGCCAAAACGTCCCGATAAATTCCGCCACGATTTTTTGTTGCAAGGTTGCCTCCACAGCATGCAAACGCCATCCGGTTGATGGGCACGCGGGCGACGTTAGCAACGCTGTGGAGGGCGCCTGTATCGGACTTTTCCGGTTAATGGCGCAACTAATAAACATGAAGGTTTTGTCAGTAAACATGGACTTAATCCATGTTTAATCGTGCAGGACAACAGTGAGTCATGCCACACACACCCGCCTTAGGCGATTGGTGCGGCCGCTGGTTCATCATGTGGATGAACAGCGAACGACTTGCGGAGAAACACCATGAAACTGCGTACCTTACTGCTCGGCAGCGCATTGGCCCTGACGGCCGTCACGGGCATTGCCCAAGCGGACACCGCCCCGGTGGTGGTGCCTTATCACTACGGCCTGCCCTTGGACATCGCCAAAGTGCTGGCCATGAACGAGACACAGACTAACGAATGCAAGGTGATCAAGGCCGACATCAAGTTTTTGGACAAGGCCGGTAACGTGCAGGACGTGAGTTATCACAAGATGTCCGACGCCTGTGACTTCCAGAACTGACACGCCCAGGCAGGGGCCTGGCGGTTATCCAGGCCAGAAGGCGTTACCGCATTAAACGCACGGGCTCAGTAATAAGGGCGCGCGCCAGCTCGGTTAAGGGCGGGGGTGTGGGTGTGTTTGAGGTCTTCACGCAATTCGGCGATGAGGTTGCAAATCGCCCGACTGCTGTCCAGTTTGGTGGCACAAATGCCGGTCACCACCAGATCAACCCGTTCGTGGTCCACCTCGTCATACACCTTGACGGTCAATGAGGCGTCTGGCGCCTTGATGCATTCACACCGTTTAGGCAGAAAACTTCCTTCAATGATGCCGCGTAGTTCAAGGTCCGAAAGCATGGCCAACCGCTCCTTTGATAAGACTGCCAATCGACTGTTATAGGCGTTGAAACAGCCGGCAAACGCCGTGATGCACTTGCCTGAAAGGCGACTCGCCAACCCTGGATAACGCCTTCATTGATCCAGCCTACTCGGCAATTCAGCGGCTCGTTGTATCCTTTCCTCATAAGCAGTGGGGTTATTTATATAACTTACCTACATGCTTATAGGAATTGGACTACTTATTTATCAGAAAACTGACGCCAGTCCCCTGACACCGGGGCTTACGCACCTGCCCGGCATCCGGCGGTGTTTATGTGCCAAAACATGTCGATACACCCCTCGCGCCCCCTCAAGCATTTTGCATTTGATATACGAAACATATACGATTTGTATATTGCATCTTACGGTGAAGCACATGGGTATCGTCAAAATCTCCGACCCCCTCCACGAACAAATCCGCCTGGCCAGTGCCGCCATGGACCGCTCCATCAACGCCCAGGCCGAGTTCTGGGTCAAGATCGGCCTGCTCGCCGAGCTCAATCCACACCTGGCCTACAACGACCTGATCAACCACCTGTTGCTCGACAAACCTGAACTGATCCGGGGGCGCAGTTGATGATCAAGACGCCTGAACAACTGGCCCTGATGCGCGAGGCCGGCCGCCTGCTGGGCCAGGTCTTTACCTGGCTGGACAGCTTCGTCGCCGCGGGCCAGTCGACACTGGAGCTGGACGCCGCCGTCGAGCATTTGATCCGTTATGAGCTGCACGCCCGCCCCGCGAGCCTGGGGCAGTACGACTACCCCTTTTGCATCAACACCTCGATTAACGAGGTGGTGTGCCACGGCATGCCCCACGCCCAGGCGATCCTCAAGGACGGCGACATCGTCAACATCGACATCACCCTTGAAAAAAACGGCTTTATCGCCGACGCCAGCAAGATGTACCTGATCGGCAACGTGTCCCCCAAGGCCCGGCGCCTGGTGGAAAAAACCCATGAAGCCATGTGGGCCGGCATCCGCCAGGTCCGGCCTGGGGCGCGCCTGGGGGACATTGGCCACGCCATTCAGACGCACGCCGAGCAGAATGGCTATAGCGTGGTACGCGAATACTGCGGCCACGGGATTGGACGCCAAATGCATGAGGAGCCCCAGGTCCTGCACTTTGGCCGGCCCGGCACCGGCCTGGAACTGCGCGAAGGCATGGTGTTTACCATCGAGCCCATGCTTAACCAGGGCAGCGCCCGCGTGCGCGCGCTCAAGGACGGCTGGACAGTGGTGACCCGCGACGCCAGCCTGTCGGCGCAGTGGGAACATACCGTGGCGGTGACGCGGGACGGCTTTGAAGTGCTCACCGCCCAAGCCGTGGCCCCTTGAACGTCACGCGTTAAACCGCACGGTCCCCTGCCCCCGCGAACCGCTTGAGCCCCAGCAGCATCAACCCCGCGCCCGCCGTCATCGCCAGCAGAAACAGCGGGTACGACACCCACCACGGCGTGCCCGCCGTCATCATACTGAACTCGGACATGCCGCCGACGCTGGCAATCAGGTTGAGCGGCAAAAACACCACGTTGATCAACGTCAACTTGCGCAACAGGTTGTTCATGCTGTTGTTCATCAGGTTGCCCCGGGCATCGATCAACCCGGAGAACACGTTGGAGTAGATCTCGGCCTGTTTGTAGCACTGGTTGTTTTCGATGATCAGGTCGTCGATCAGCCCCAGCGCTTGTGCGCTGAAGTGTTGCTTTTCGGCGTGGTTGCGCAACCGGGTCAATACCGCGCCGTTGCTGTGCAGCGCATTGATGTAATAGATCAGGCTTTCGCTGAGGTTGAACATCTGGATCAGGTGATGGTTGCTCATCGACGCGTTGAAGCGCTGCTGCAATTCGCGGGCGACCATTTTGATCACCTTGAGGTGGCCCAGGTAGTGGTGGATGTTGTTGAGCAGCATGTCCAGCAACACATCCAGCGGCTGATGCAACGGCTGGCGGGCGCCCAGCCCCGACAACTGGCTGTCATCGGTGGCAATCAGCAGCAAGCGATCAGGGGAAAACAGCAGCCCGCAAGACGCCACTTCAAACACCAGGTTGCCGCCGCCGGAGTAGTTTTCCGGGCGTTTCCAGATGAGAAACAGGTTATCGGGGTGAAACTCGATGCGCGACACTTCGTCCGGGTCCAGGGCGGAGGCCAGGGCGTGCTCGTCGAGTTTGTGACGGTCGCGCAACAGCTTGCGCTCGCCCACATCGGGGTTGCAGAACAACATGACAGGCGCGTCGACGTTCTGGCTGCGGCGCAGGGCACCGCCGGTCAATTCATAACTCTGGATCATCGCGCCTTACCAACCCTGCCCCTGGCGTTTGAGTTCCAGGCGCCGGACAAATTCCTCCAGCACCAGGGCATACAGGTCGTCCTGCAGGTAGGCGTCTTCGATGCCGGCGTCCATGTTCGGGTTGTCGTTGACTTCGATCACCACTACGTTGTCGCCGGACTGCTTGAGGTCCACGCCGTAGAGGCCGTCACCGATCAGGTTGGCGGTCTTCACGGCCAGTTCCACCACTGCCTTGGGGGCCTCGTGGACGGCCAGGGTGCGGCATTCGCCGTTGATGTCCTGGCCGATGGCCTTGTGGTTGTAAATCTGCCAGTGGCCCTTGGACATGAAGTACTGGCAGGCAAAGATCGGCTTGCGGTTGAGGATGCCGATGCGCCAGTCGTACTCGGTGTAGAAGAATTCCTGGGCCAGCAACAGCACCGAATGCTCGAACAACTCGGCGGTGGCCGTGAGCAGCGCCTGCTGGCTTTCAACCTTGATGACCCCGCGGGAAAAACACCCGTCGGGAATTTTCAGCACCAGCGGGAACCCCAGGCGCTCGCCGACCCGCTCGAAGTCTTCGGGGCGGTCCTTGTACAGAATCTCGGTGGCGGGCATGCCCAGCTGGTGGCTTTTGAGCAAGTCGGTGAGGTAGACCTTGTTGGTGCAGCGCAGGATCGAGGCCGGGTCGTCCATCACCACCAGCCCTTCGCTCTCGGCTTTTTTGGCGAAGCGGTAGGTATGGTTGTCGACACTGGTCGTCTCGCGGATCAGCAAGGCGTCGTATTCGGCCAGGCGGGCGTAGTCCTTGCGCTCGATCAGGTCCACATCAATGCCCAGGCCCTTGCCCACCCGTACGAAATTTTCCAGGGCCTTGGCATTCGAGGGGGGCAGGTGTTCCTGCGGATCGTGAAGGATAGCCAAGTCGTACCGGGCCAGCCGCCGCGAACGCGGTTGGCGCCAGACCTTGCGGCTGAAGTTGTCCAGTGCCTGGGCAAATTGATCTTCCTGATCATCGCGCAACTTGTGTAATACGCCGGACTTAACACCCTCGATGTGCCAACCATTGTGCTTGCGAAATTCAACTAACAAGATCGGACAGGGAAAGGTTTCAAACAACTGGCGGGCCAAGTCCTGCAACGGTTCAATTGGCGTCCGGCCAAAATACAGGGTCAGCGTAAACCCTTCGGTATTGCTGTAAAGATGATGACTGAGTGCTTTATCCAGGGTTTTATCCAAGTTATCCAGGGCCAGGCCATATAACGACTTCTTGGTCAGCTCACTGATCGTGCGCACCGACGGAATCACCTTATGGCCGCGCGCTTCGGCCAACAACGAACAGTAATAACCATGCCCCAGGTACTTGTAGCTGCGGCACAGGTTAATCACCTGAACCCGCTTGTCCGCCTCGTTCCCCCCGCTATGTTCCAGGTATTCCTGGGCGGTGACGATGTCTTCACTGGGGAAGTAAGAAGCCCAGTCTTCCTTGCGTTCAACAATTATTACAACGGGGCTGACACGTGTGGACGGGGTGGAAAAAATACCGCTGGAAGTGATTGTCGCCGCGACAGTTTGCCCGGATACTTCACGCCAATGACCTTGTACCGCTGACATAGTGATTGATCCGCTTTTAGAGAACTCGACCTTTTCTATTAAGCACGATCTTTTAGAGAAGTCCCGTTTCGTTACGCAACTTTTACGGCGGTCACATGGCTCTTTCCTTTCGCGTTGCAACCCCCCATGACGTGCCCGCGTTAGTGGCATTGGAACAGCACTGTTTCACCACCAACCGGCTCTCGCCGCGCAGCTTTCAATGGATGATCCGCAAGGCCAATGGCCAGTTACTGGTGGCGGAAAAAGAGGCGACGTTGCTCGGTTACGCCCTGGTGCTGTTTCATCGCGGCACGTCGCTGGCGCGCCTGTATTCGATCGCCATCGCCGAGCACGCCCGCGGCATGGGGCTGGGCAAACAATTGCTGGCGCGCATCGAGGCCTGCGCCCTGGAACATGACTGCGCCTACCTGCGCCTGGAGGTGCGCACCGACAACCCCGCCGCCATCGCCCTGTACGAGCACAATGGCTACCGGCGCTTTGCCCTGATCAACGACTATTACCAGGACCACACCGACGCCCTGCGCCTGGAAAAACGCATCCTCGAGCACCACGGCCACCGGGCCGTGAGCGTGCCTTATTACCGCCAGACCACCGACTTCACCTGTGGCGCCGCCTGCCTGTTGATGGCCATGGGGGCGCTGCAACCTGCGCGCGTGGCCGGGCGCCGCGAAGAACTGCAGATCTGGCGCGAGGCGACCACCGTGTTCATGACCGCAGGCCACGGCGGCTGCAGCCCGCAGGGCCTGGCACTGGCCGCCTGGCGCCGGGGTTTTGCGGTGCGCATGCAGGTGAGTGTCAGCGGGCCGCTGTTTTTGGACGGCGTGCGGGACCCGCATAAAAAAGACGTCATGCGCGTGGTGCATGACGCTTTTGAGGCCGAACTGGCCGGCAGCGATGTGCAACAACGGCTCGGCGGGCCGCTGGACCTCTCCCAGGTGTTGAGCGAAGGCGGCCAGCCGCTGGTGCTGATCAGCAGTTATCGCCTGACCCGCTCCAAATCGCCGCACTGGGTGATGGTGACCGACTGCGATGAAGACTTTGTGTACCTGCACGACCCGGACGTGGACCACAGCCAGCACCGCCAACCCTTGGACTGCCAGCACCTGCCGGTCAGCCACGGGGAGTTCGACCGCATGTGCCGGTTCGGCAACAGCAAGTTGCGGGCGGCGGTGGTGCTGTTTGCCCGCTGACCGGTCATGCCACGTGCCGGATACCGGCCTTGGCTTCCAATTCGCGCACCAACGGCAGCACGCGCTGGCCGAAATATTCGACTTCTTCCTGGAAATGCAGGAAGCCTGCGAGGATCAGGTCCACGCCCACCGCCTTCAACGCCACGATGCGCTCGGCAACCTGTTGCGGGGTGCCGATAAGGTCGGTCTTGAACCCGTCGTTGTACTGCACCAGGTCCTCAAAGGTGGACTTGGCCCAGTTGCCCTCACCTTCCGGTGACGCCTTGCCGGCCTGTTTCGCGGCGTCGCCAAAGGCATTCACCGCCTCGGGGTCGGCCTTGTCGATGATCTCGGCGAGCACGGCGCGGGCTTGCTCTTCGGTGTCACGGGCGATGATGAACGCATTCACTCCGATCTTTACCGAATGCCCGTTGGCCGCGGCCTTGGCGCGAATGTCGTCGACCTGAGCCTTGATGCCTTGCGGCGTGTTGCCGTTGGTGAAGTACCAGTCTGACACCCGCGCGGCCATGTCCCGCGCGGCGCGCGAGCTGCCGCCCTGGAAGATCTCCGGGTGAGGCTGCGCCAGCGGCTTGGGTTTGAGGCTGTAGTCGTGGAAGCGGTAGAAGTCGCCCTTGAAGGTGAAGGCGTCCTGGGTCCAGATGCCTTTCAAGGCGCGGATAAATTCCTCGGAGCGCCGGTAGCGTTCGTCATGCTCCAGCCAGTGCTCGCCGATGGCCTGGAACTCGCCCTTGAACCAGCCGCTGACGATATTCACCGCGATGCGGCCTTCGGTCAGTTGGTCGATGGTCGCCAGTTGCTTGGCGGCCAGGGCGGGCTGCCACGGGCCCGGCAGGATCGCCGCAATCACTTTCAACCGGCGAGTGGCCGCCAGCAATGCATGGCTGAACGCTACGGACTCGTGCTGGTATTCGGCGCCGTAACCGGCGGTAAAACGGATTTGCGTCAGAGCGTACTCAAAGCCCGCCTCCTCGGCCAGTTGCGCGAGTTTGCGGTTGTAGTCGATGCCCCAATGGGTGCGTTGCTCGATGTTGCTGACCACCAGCCCACCGCTGACGTTGGGCACCCAGTAGGCGAATTTGACGGCTTGCTGGCTCATTGCACGCGACCTCACACAAGGAATGTACAAGGTCAAGAGCAGCAAGCGTGCCAGGCACTGCAACGGCCCGCCCCCGCGCCTGCGGGCCAAAAAACCGCACAGGCGGCACTGTGGTCATTGCAGCGATTTGCTGCGGCGCTGTTGCCGGGGCAACAGCAGGCGGCTCAAAACGCCAGTTTGTAGCCGATGCTCACCAGCATGAACGCCAGGCACGGGCGCAGGATGGCGTCGGGCACTTTGCCGGTCATGTGGCTGCCGATATAAATCCCCGGCAACGATCCCAGCAACAGGTAACCCAGCAGGTGCCAGTCCATGTTGCCCATGCTCGCGTGGCCCAGCCCCGCGACCAGGGTCAGCGGCACGGCGTGCGCGATCTCCGTGCCCACCAGGCGGCGGGTGGCCAGGAACGGGTACAGGATAAACAGCGCCACGGTGCCCAGGGCGCCCGCGCCGATGGAGGTCAAGGCCACCATGGTGCCCAGGATCGCCCCGGTGATGATCGTGAGCGCATTCAGGTTGCGCGGGCGCATGCGGTAGTCATCCCCGGCGTGGCGCTGGGCAAAGGCCAACAGGGTGTTCTTGAACAAAATCGCGGTGGCGGTCAGCAGCAATACCACGCCGAGGGCCTGCTTGATCACCGCGTTCATGGCGGTGGGGTCGGTGTGCAGGCTCTTGAGAAACCACAACGTCAACAGCACCGCCGGCACACTGCCCAGGGTGAGCCAGCAGGTGATGCCCCAGTCGATATTGCGGTTCTTGCTGTGCACCAGCACCCCGCCCGACTTGGTGATGGCGGCGTACAGCAGGTCCGTGCCCACGGCGGTGGCTGGGTTGATGCCGAACCACAACAGGATCGGGGTCATCAACGAGCCCCCGCCCACACCGGTCATGCCCACGATAAATCCGACGATCAGGCCCGCAACCACAAAGCCCACATTACCCACATCCATCACACCATCCTGCGGCCTTATAAATTTCCGGCAGCAGCATAGCGATTTTTCTTATAACGACTTATATCAATACGATCTGACTTTATTCCTTTTGTGCCAGTCGCTGGCAGCTATAGGCCTGGGTCTGATAGGGAAAGGTCACGGTGTCACGCCCGCGCAGTGCCGGGTGAGTATCGATCAGGGCCTGCAATTGCGCCGTGACATGGGCCTTTTCCGCCTCCGGCAGCACCGCGATAAAACTCACCGACAGGAAGCGATCCAGAATCACCTCTTGCGGGCTGCCCACATGGCTATAAGGAAAACAGCTCACCTGGGGCTCGGAAAAATAACGACCGGTGAACGCCTGGCACCATTGCCCAGTATGAAAGCGCGGCGTATCGCCCTCGTAGGGCGTGATGATGGCGGTGATGGCCGCCACCCAGTCCACCGACTCATCGCGAACATTCCACACCAGCCCCAGACGACCGCCGGGCTTGAGCACACGATGGACCTCGGCCAGCGCCGCCTCGGTGGCGAACCAGTGGAACGCTTGGGCACA
The DNA here is from genome assembly GCF_054071325.1 of Pseudomonas sp. SDO5215_S409. Lineage (NCBI taxonomy): Bacteria > Pseudomonadati > Pseudomonadota > Gammaproteobacteria > Pseudomonadales > Pseudomonadaceae > Pseudomonas > Pseudomonas sp. SDO5215_S409. Next base: position 63,016 of record NZ_JBSVWN010000034.1, read on the forward strand.
CACCAACGCATCGGCAGTGGCAGACGCCACGGGCATCGCCTGGGCGGTGCCGGACAGAAGCTGCACCTGCGGCAACTGTTGGCGCAGTTTTTCACCCATGGCCTCGACCGGCTCCACGGCAATCAGAGTGGGCGCCAGGCGGCTGAGCAACCGCGTGAACTTGCCCGTGCCCGCGCCCAGGTCAATGACAGTGGACTGCGCGGTGACGGCAAGCGTGTCGCTGAGCCAGCCGACGAGCTCACTGGGGTAATCCGGACGCCCCTGCGCGTAGGTGCTGGCCTGGGCCGCGAAGCCCAGTCGGGCGGACGAATGAACATCGGTCATTAGCAAACTCTCCAGGGTTCAAGCGGGGTGCACAGTATGCGCCCCGGCTCATCATTTTTGGTTCTTCACCGATTGCCGGGAAAGCCATTCTTGATCTTCATGAAAAAGACGTCGCTGCCCCGGTAGCCGTAAGCCCTCCACATGACTGAATCAGTTGCGGCCATTCACTGACCTGCCCCCCCTGCAACGTCGAATGCATTTTGGGAATCGCCTGACATCAATTGTTTTGCCGTTTTGTTAGCGTGCGCGCCTGTTTAAGTCGGATTAAACACGTTAAC